>NZ_JAGPYA010000070.1:0-32670 GCF_018070245.1 Micromonospora sp. M61
GGCCCGGCGTCCAAGCCGGAGCCGGAGCAGAAGCCGAGTCTGGGCCGGTTGTTCATGGACAACCTCTGGGCGGCCAACACCTTCACGGTGACCCTGCTGTCGCTGGTGCTGGCGATCGTGGTCGGCGCGGTGCTGATGATCGTTTCTGATCCGGCGGTGCTGTCCACGTACTCGTACATCACCTCCCGCCCGTCCGACGCGATCAACTCCAGCTGGACGCTGGTCAGCGAGGCGTACGCGAACCTGTTCAAGGGCTCGGTCTTCGACCCCGAGGCGTTCTCCGGCTGGGTGAACGGCACCGGTAGCTGGCAGGCCGTTCTCGCGCCGATCTCCGAGACGCTCACCTACGCCGCGCCGCTGGTCTTCACCGGTCTGTCGGTGGCGCTGGCCTTCCGCGGCGGCCTGTTCAACATCGGCGCCCAGGGTCAGGCCACCATCGGCGTGATCATGGCGGCCCTGGCCGGCTTCCTGCTGCCCCTGCCGCCCGGCCTGCACCTGCTGGTGGCGGTGCTCGCCGGCGCGCTGGGCGGAGCGATCTGGGGTTTCATCCCCGGCATCCTCAAGGCCCGCGCCGGCGCGCACGAGGTGATCAACACGATCATGCTCAACTACGTCGCCACGTACTTCCTCACCTGGTTGATCGTGCAGAACGGTGTGCAGGACCCGAACCGCACCGACGCGATCAGCAAGGCGGTGGACACCTCCGCCCAACTGCCCCGACTGCTCGGCGACAACCTGCGGGTGCACGCCGGCATCCTGCTCGCCGTGCTGGCCACCTGGGCGGTCGCCTGGCTGCTCAACCGTTCGACGCTCGGCTTCGAGCTGCGGGCGGTCGGCGCCAACCCGGACGCCGCCCGTACCGCCGGCATCAGCGTCACGCGGACGTACATCCTGATCATGGTTTTCGCCGGCATCCTGGCGGGCCTCGGTGGCTCGAACATGGTGCTGGGCTCGACCGCCAGCGCGTTGACCCCGCTGGTGGTCGCGCAGATCGGCTTCGACGGCATCCTGGTCGCGCTGCTCGGGCGGGTGAAGCCCTGGGGAGTGCTGCTGGCCGCGTTGCTGTTCGGTGCGTTGCAGGCCGGCGGCAACCGGATGCAGTCGTACTCCGGGATCTCGCTGGAGCTGGTGACCGTGCTCCAGGCGCTGATCGTCATCTTCATCGCCGCGCCGGCCCTGGTGAAGGCGATCTTCCAGCTCCGGGCCGCGCGCGCCGCCCGGTTGCAGACGAGCCTGGCGAAGGGCTGGTAACTCATGTCCACCATGGCTGTCCCCGACATCGCGGTCGCCCCGGTCGACGAGGGCTTCTGGACCCGCAGCCGCAAGGTCGGCCTCACGCTGCTGGGGCTCGGCCTGCTGGCCGCGGTGCTCTTCGGCGCGCTCGCCACCAACCAGCAGGCCCGGTTCACGCTCAGCGACGACGCGGCCGGTGCCGCACTGAAGATCAACGGCACGATCGGGGCGATCCTGTTCGGGATCATCGCGATCGCCGCCGGCGCGGCGCTGCTCGCCGGGGTGCCGAAGCGGTGGTTCATCACCGTGCTCGGCATCGGGCTGGTGGGCTTCGTGCTCTCGTTCCTCTGCTGGCAGGTCTCCGCCGCGCCCGCCGGGCAGAACTTCATGCCCCTGGTCAACATCATCCGGGGCACGTTCATCCTGGCCCTGCCGCTGATCTTCGGTGCGCTCGCCGGGGTGCTCTGCGAACGCTCCGGTGTGGTCAACGTGGCCATCGAGGGCCAGCTGCTGATGGGTGCCTTCAGCGGCGCGCTCTTCGGCAGCATCTCCGGCAGCGTCTGGGTGGGTCTGGTCGCCGCAGCCCTCGGCGGCGCGTTCATCTCGCTGCTGCTGGCCGTCTTCGCCATCCGCTACCTGGTCGACCAGGTCGTCATGGGCATCGTGCTGAACCTGCTGGCGGTCGGCGTCACCGGCTTCCTCTACGAGCGGCTGATGCAGACCGACGCGGCGAAATACAACAGCGCGCCCCGCTTCAGCAACTGGGAGATCCCGCTGCTCAAGGACATCCCGGTGCTCGGGCCGGCGCTGTTCCGCGGCAACATCTTCCTCTACCTCGGGCTGCTGCTGGTGCTCGTGATCCACATCGGGCTCTTCCGCACCCGGTGGGGTCTGCGTACCCGCTCGGTCGGTGAGCACCCCATCGCCGCCGACACGCTCGGCGTCAAGGTGCTGCGGGTCCGCTACCGCAACGTGCTGCTGGCCGGCGTCGTCGCCGGCATCGGCGGCGCGTCCTACACGCTGGCGCTCTACTCGTTCACCAAGAACATGATCGGCGGCAAGGGCTTCATCGCACTGGCCGCGCTGATCTTCGGCCGGTGGAACCCGACCGGTGCGCTGCTCGCCGCGCTCTTCTTCGGTTTCGCCGACCAGCTCGCCACCTACCTGGGCGCGATCAGCAGCTCGATCCCCAGTCAGTTCCTGGCCATGCTGCCCTACCTGGCCACCATCCTGGCGGTCGCCGGGCTGGTCGGCCGGGTCCGCGCACCGGCCGCCGACGGCAAGCCGTACATCAAGGGCTGACACCCGAGCTGTGCCCGACGGGACTCCCGTCGGGCACAGCGCGGTCCGCGCCAGTCATCTCACGGGTGCCGTCTCGACACGGAACGCGGGGTACCGTGCCGCGATTGCCGCGAACTCGGACAGGGGCGCATGCCGGTCGACGGGAAGGTGCGGCCGGGCTCCGGGGACCGTCGCCAGATACCGCTTGAGAATCGGCGCACGCTCGTCGACCGGCACCTCGACCAGGCGGCAGACCCGGGCGCGCCCGTGCCGAAGGATCACCAGGCCGTCAGCCGCACGCACGTTCCGAACCCAGTTGCAGTTCTCGCCCAGCATCGGCACCAGATACCAGTCGCCCTGCCAGTCGGCCATTCCCAGCGGGAACCGGGTGATCTGGCCGGTGCGGCGTCCCACGACCTCCAGTGTCACCCACCGCCTCGGGTGCAGGCCGGCGGCGTACACGGCCGCCCACAGCCGGGCGAACCGGCGGGCCGCCGCATTACCGCGGCCCCCCGCGTACATCCGACGAAGAGTCTCCGCGGACAACGGCCAGCTCCCCAACTTCGCCATCACAGGTCCTCTCGGTCGCACGTGTCCATCCTCGGCTTCAGGGTTGGCTGTCCCGAGCGGGAGATGCAGGGCCAAACGTCCCTTTCACCCCGAGCCGTCATCCTCGGCAACGCCTCCGACTCTGGTGACGGTTGACCACTGCTGGGGGCGCGGCCGATGAGTCGGACTCATGCCCGGCACGGCTGCACCTGCCCGTGGACCCGGCCCTGCCCGCTTCTGACCTGGGCCGCTTGGGCAGAATGGCGGCATGACCGACATTGACTGGGCACGGTTGCGCGCTGCCGCCATCGAGGCGATGCGGCACGCGTACGCGCCGTACTCGACGTTCCCGGTCGGCGCGGCCGCGCTGGTCGACGACGGCCGCATCGTGGTCGGTTGCAATGTGGAGAACGCCGCGTACGGGGTGACGCTCTGCGCCGAGTGCGGCGTGGTCTCCAGCCTGCACGCCACCGGCGGCGGGCGACTCGTCGCGCTCTCCTGCGTCGACGCCACGGGTGAGCCGCTGATGCCGTGCGGGCGCTGTCGGCAACTGCTCTGGGAGCACGGCGGGCCGGAGTGCCTCATCGAGAGCAAAACCCGCCCGCTGCGGATGGCCGAGCTGCTGCCACACGCCTTCGGTGTGGAGGACCTGGAGGCCGTCACCGGGGAGACGCCGGTGCCGGTGGTCCCGGAGCGACTGGCCGCCTGGCGCGGGCGCGGCACCGTCTTCGTACACCCGGACATGTCCGCCGGCCAGCAGGTCTGGACGGCGTACTGGGAGCGGTCGGCCGGCGACGACGCGGGCGCCGAGACCGGGGTGCTGGAGGAGGCGCCGAGCTGGGACGACCCGGCCGAGGCGATCACCTGGGGTCTGGCCCGGACGCCCCGGGTGGTCGTGGTGGACGCCACCGGGACGATCTTCTGGGCCGGCGAGGGTGAGCCGCCGATGGAGATCCCGGTTCGCTGGAGTTGAGCTTTGGGGATTGGGCCGACCGTGCCCGGCTCCGGGCGGTCAGGCTTGATCCCTCCGCCGGGCACGGTCGGCCCAATCCCTCGGTGCGTGCGGTCCGCGGGTCGGTTTCACCATTCGACTAGGAAAGATTTTTCTTGATGAGTGCTTTTGCTGCTGTTGACGTTATTCGGGTCAAGCGGGATGGCGGGGTGCTGTCGGACGCGCAGATCGACTGGGTGGTCGACGCGTACACCCGGGGGGTTGTCGCCGACGAGCAGATGTCCGCGCTGGCGATGGCGATCCTGCTCAACGGCATGACCGGGCCGGAGATCGCCCGGTGGACCGCCGCGATGATCGCCAGCGGTGAGCGGCTGGACCTCTCGGCGGTACGCCGACCGACTGTCGACAAGCACTCCACCGGCGGCGTCGGCGACAAGATCACTCTGCCGCTCACCCCGCTGGTGGCGGCGTGCGGCGCTGCCGTACCGCAGTTGAGCGGCCGAGGTCTCGGGCACACCGGCGGCACGCTGGACAAGCTGGAGTCCATCCCGGGCTGGCGGGCCACTGTGAGCAACGACGAGTTCATCACCCAGCTGGACGAGGTCGGCGCGGTCATCTGCGCGGCCGGCACCGGGCTCGCTCCCGCCGACCGCAAGCTGTACGCGCTGCGCGACGTGACCGGCACCGTGGAGGCCATCCCGCTGATCGCCAGCTCGATCATGAGCAAGAAGATCGCCGAGGGCACCGGCGCGCTGGTCCTCGACGTCAAGGTCGGCTCGGGCGCCTTCATGAAGTCCGTCGACCAGGCCCGCGAGCTGGCGCGCACCATGGTCGAGTTGGGCGGTGCGCACGGCGTCCGGACGGTCGCCCTGCTCACCGACATGTCCACACCGCTCGGACTGGCGATCGGCAACGCCGTCGAGGTGACCGAGTCGGTCGAGGTGCTGGCCGGTGGCGGCCCGGCCGACGTGGTGGAGCTGACCCTCGCCCTGGCCCGGGAGATGCTCGACGCCGCGGGCCTGCCGGACGCCGACCCGGCGGCGGCGTTGCGCGACGGCCGGGCGATGGACTCCTGGCGGGCGATGATCCGGGCGCAGGGCGGCGACCCGGACGCGCCGATGCCCGAGGCCCGCGAGGTCGAGGTCGTCCGCGCCGAGCGGGACGGACACGTCGCGGCCGTCGACGCGTACGCCATGGGGGTTGCGGCGTGGCGGCTCGGCGCAGGTCGGGCCCGCAAGGAGGACCCGGTCAGCGTGCCGGCCGGTGTGGTCCTGCACAAGCGGCCGGGTGACGCGGTGCGGGCCGGTGACGCCCTCTACGAGTTGCGCGCCGAGGACGCGACGCGGATCCCGGCGGCGTTGGCCGAGGCCGCCGACGCGGTACGGATCGCGCCGACCGCCCCCGCGACGACGCCGCTGGTCATCGAGCGCATCGGCTGATCGAGCGCGGGTCGGGGCGGCGTGGTGCCGGTCACCTGGGAGCGCTATTGTCCCTGGCCAAGGGGGGAAAACCGGCCTTGCGCCGGCGCGAGCAGACAGGAAGATCCGCCGTGACCGTTGCTGCCCCGGACCCACGTGAGGTGCGCGAGGCGAGTCTGGACGAGTTGTCCCGGCTCGGCCTGCCGTTGCCGCCGGCCCAGTTTCCCCTCGTCTGGGAGCCGGGCGACCGGATCGAGCTGCGCCCCACGGCGGAGATCGAGGCGCGGATCGCGGTGCTGCACCTCATCCTGGCCCGCTGCTTCGGGATGCCCCCGCAGGCGGCGATGAGCTGGCTGCTCGGCTCACACCTGGTCGAGATGGTCACCCCGCCGGAATGGCAGTTCGTGATGGGCGGCAAGGGTGACCACCGTTCGTTCGTGCTGCACCACGACGCGCTGTTCGCGCTGGCCTGGGTGCTCGGGCTGAGCAAGCAGCTCGACCCCACCCTGGCCGTGGACGAGCGGCTGGTCGAGCGGCTGCCGCACATCGCCGAGGGGGAGAGCTTCCCGCACTGGCGCTCCCGGATCCTCACGGCACCGCAGCACCCGGCCGACGCGGCCGCGCTGCTCGACCTGCACTACTGCCTGGACTGGGCGTACCTGGAGACCGAGCGCGACGGTCGGAGGGCACCGGGCCTGGTCGACGCGAACGCGATCGGGCAGCGGCGCTGGGCCCTGGAGTGGGCGGTGATCCTGCGCGGGCCGTACCACGACGAGCCCCCCGGCTGGGAAGAGGTCGACCTCTCCACCTGAGGTCAGCGGGGTCGGTACGCGTCCACTCGGACCGCGACGGTCACCCGGACCGGCTCGGGCAGGGCGGCCAGCCGGTCGGCGAGAGCGCCCGGGTCGGTGTGCCAGGCGCTCGGGCCCATCCCGACCAGGCTGGCGGCCTCCCGGCGGCTCAGGGCCAACTCCGCCCGGTGCACCGCCGAACTGACCGGGGTGAAGTGCCCGCCCAGGCTGCCGGTCACCCGGTCCGCCTTGTCCGGGTCCACCCGCAGCAGGTCGAGGGCATCCACCAACTCGGCGAGATGGTCGGTGTCGGGCGTGACCACCAGCAGCGTCCCGGCCGGGTCGAGCACCCGGTGGAACTCCGCGCCGTTGCGCGGGGCGAAGACGTTCAGCAGCACGGCCGTCGAGGCGTCCGCCACGGGCAGCCGCTGCCAGGTGTCGGCGAGAGCCGCGGCGGCCCGGGGATGCGCGCGGGCCGCGCGGCGCAGCGCCGGCTTGGACACGTCCAGGGCCAGACCCACGGCGTCCGGCAACGCCGCCAGCACCGCGCCGAGGTACCGGCCGGTGCCGGCGCCGGCATCCACCACCAGGGGGTACGCCCCGACGTCGGGCTCCGGCGGTTCGAGCCGGGCCACGGCCTCCGTCGCGGCGCCGGCGAGAGCGGCCGAGATGACGTCGTAGTGCCCGGCGGCCTGGAAGTCCGCGCGGGCCGCGATCATTTCGGGGGTGTCGCCGACGTGTGGCGCCCGACCGGTGAGCAGGTTGACGTAGCCCTGGCGCGCGATGTCGAAGCTGTGCCGGCGTGGGCAGCGCAGCGCGCTCGTGTCAGTGGCCTGCCCCAGAGACTCGCCGCAGACCGGGCAGCGCAGCCGGTCGAGGATGCGGGGATCCACGTCAGGCGCACTCCATCCGCTCAGTTTAGACGTGCGCCGGATCGGGGCCGTGACACCCGGCGGCCCTGTCCCGGTCCGCCCGGGGCGCTGACTAGGGTCTGAGCATGGTCGCAACTATCCGGTATGAGGACATCGTCAAGGTTCCGAAGGCCCTGCTGCACGACCACCTCGACGGCGGGCTGCGGCCGGCGACGATCGTCGACCTGGCCGCGGAGGTGGGCCACGAGTTGCCCGCCACCGATCCCGACGCGCTCGGGCGCTGGTTCGCGGCCGCGGCCGACTCCGGCTCCCTGGAGCGCTACCTCGAAACGTTCGCGCACACCGTGGCGGTCATGCAGACCGCGCCGGCGCTGCGGCGGGTCGCCCGCGAGTGTGCCCTGGATCTGGCCGCCGACGGGGTGGTCTACGCCGAGGTGCGTTTCGCCCCCGAGCAGCACCTGGAGCAGGATCTCAGCCTGGACGAGGTGGTCGAGGCGGTGCTGGCCGGGTTCGCCGAGGGCACCGCCCAGGCCGTCGAGGCGGGCCTGAGCATCCGGGTGGGCACCCTGCTCACGGCGATGCGCCACGCCGCCCGATCCCAGGAGATCGCCGAGCTGGCCGTGCGCCACCGGGACGCCGGGGTGGTCGGCTTCGACATCGCCGGCGCCGAGGCGGGCTTCCCGCCCACCCGCCACCTGGACGCCTTCGAGTACCTGCAACGGGAGAACTTCCACTTCACCATCCACGCCGGTGAGGCGTTCGGTCTACCGTCGATCTGGCAGGCGATCCAGTGGTGCGGAGCGGACCGGCTCGGCCACGGGGTGCGGATCGTCGACGACATCGGCCCGGACGGCACGCTGGGCCGGCTGGCCGCGTACGTCAGGGACAAGCGGATCCCCCTGGAGCTGTGCCCCTCGTCGAACGTGCAGACCGGCGCGGTGGCCTCCATCGCGGACCACCCGATCGGTCTGCTGCGCGACCTGCGCTTCCGCGCCACAGTCAACACCGACAACCGGCTGATGAGCGGCACCTCCATGTCACGGGAGATGTCGCTGCTGGTGGAGACGTTCGGCTACGGCTGGAAAGAGTTGCAGTGGTTCACCATCAACGCGATGAAGAGCGCCTTCATCCCGTTCGACGAGCGACTGCGGATCATCGACGAGGTGATCAAGCCGGCGTACGCCAAGCTGATGGCCTGACGGTCAGCCGTGCTGACCTGACCATCAACCGTGCGGGTGGCCGGCGAGCAGGCCGGCCACCCGGCGCAGCACCTCCCTGGCGCGGGCCGCCTCCGCACCCAACCCGGTCTGCCGACGCAGGATCGCGGGCTCGGCCCGGAGCAGCGCCACGCCGCGCCGGACCAGCACCCGGGGGGCCTTGCGCTGCTCGGACAGGTCCCGGGCGAGCCGGCGCAGGAAGGTCGCCCCGCGCGGACGGCGCAGCGCGTACGCCCCGGCGAGCAGCCCACGACGACGGCATTCCTCGACGATCTCGGCGGCGAAGATCCCTTCGGCCACGAAAAGTGGCGATCCGGCGACATCAAATGTCCGGGTGGCCACCCTTCGGTCTGCGCCGATCGCATAAACCGGCACATCGGCGCGGCCTTCCCGAGCAAGTCGGGCAATGATTTCCACAGCGGTGGGGGCATCCCAGGACTGCGGCGATTCCCAATCCACCTGGCCGTTTCGTCGCGGCAACGTAGGGTCATCGCCGTCTTTGTAGAAGTCGTCCAGACAGAGCACCGGTAAACCGGTTTGCTGCGCTATGTACGACTTTCCGGAGCCGGAAGGACCGGCGAGCAGGACAACGCGGTGCGGATGTTCCATTACCTTCAGTTACTCCGGCCAGACGGACTGCTATCAAATCGCATCAACATCTCATCACACCTCCGGCCGGTGACAACCTGGGCTTTCTTCTTGTCGACCGGCGTGATGGAATCTCGGGGGTCCGACCCGCCGGGTCGGTCGCTGGGCGTTGCCCGGGGCAACGCGTTGAAGCTGTAATCGCGAGGGCGGTGTTGTGAGCAAACGGCCAAAGACGGCGGGCTCCTTCCTGTCGCGGCTGCGCCGGCCGGCCAGCCGGCTCCGGGACATGCCGATCTGGTCCAAGCTCGGTCTCATCATGATCGTGCCGACCATCGCCACGGTCGTGGTGGGCACCAGTGGTCTTGTCGACCACGTGGAGACGCTCAACAATGCCAACCGAGCCGGCGACCTGGCCAACCTGTCGAGCTATTCCGGCAGCCTGGTCGACAGTCTGCAGGATGAGCGGACCGCCGCCGTGCTGCTGCTGGGGGCGGACGGGACGCAGCCGACGGCGCAGTACCAGGAGGCCTACAACCGGGTGACCTCCCGGGTGGACCGTGAGACGTCCCCCTACCGGCAGCAGCGTGCCGAGATCGAGGACCTGCCGGGCAGCCTGGAAGGTCTGCTCGACGGCATCGACCAGAACCTGCAGGACCTGTCGGGCATCCGCAGCCAGGTGTTCAACGGCAAGCTCGCGCTCACCGAGACCGTGCAGGCGTACGAGGGTCTGATCAGTGACCTGCTCGCCATCCGCGACTCGGCCACGCAGCTCGCCGGCAACAACGAGCTGAGCGACCGGATGCGCGCCGCCGCGGCGGTCGCCCGCGAGAAGGAGTTCCTCGCCGCACGCCGGGTCGTGGTGCACCGCGCGCTGGGTGTGAAGGGCGGCAAGCGCCTCACTCCGGCGCTGCGCACCGACTACATCGCCAGTGGCACCGGCCAGCAGCAGGCGCTGCAGAGCTTCAAGGCCGTCGCCACCCCGGACGACGCGAAGTTCCACGACCAGACGGTCGCGGGCGGCGACCGCCGGGAGGCACAGAACTACACCGGCTGGATCGACGGCAACACCACCGGCGACATGCGCAACGCGCCGTTCGGGCCGGACCAGTGGGAAGCCGCCATGACGGCCAACGCCAAGCTGATCCGCAACGTCGAGACCAAGCTCGACGGCGAAGTGGTCGACGAGGCCAACAGTCTCCGCTCGGACGTGCAGCGCCAGGTCTTCCTGGAGACCGGCCTGCTGCTCAGCATGCTGTTGCTGGCCATCCTCTTCGCGTACCTGGTCGCCCGCTCCATGGCCCGTTCACTTCGTGAGCTGCGGCAGGGTGCGCTCTCCGTCGCCCAGTACGGCCTACCCCAGGCGGTTGCCCGACTGCGTGACCCGCAGGTCGTCGGGCAGCTCTCCCCGGTGCAGCTGGCCAACCAGATCGCCGAGCCACTACCGGTCCGCAGCCGGGACGAGTTCGGCCAGGTGACCGAGGCGTTCAACGCCGTCCACCTGGAAGCCGTCCGTACGGCCGCCGAGCAGGCGGCACTGCGCGCCTCCGTCGCGACCATGTTCGTCAACCTGGCCCGCCGTTCACAGATCCTGGTCGACCGCCTCATCGGGCACCTCGACCGGCTGGAGCGCGGCGAGGAGGACCCGGACCGGCTGGCCGAGCTGTTCCAGCTCGACCACCTGGCCACCCGGATGCGCCGCAACGACGAGAACCTGCTGGTGCTCGCCGGTGCCGACTCCACCCGTGTGCAGCGTGAGCCGGCCGCGCTCATCGACGTGCTGCGGGCCGCGCAGTCCGAGGTCGAGCACTACACCCGGATCGAGTTCGGCGTCATCGACCGCGACATCGAGGTCGCCGCGCACGCGGTCAACGACCTGGTGCACCTCGTCGCCGAGCTGTTCGACAACGCCACCGCGTTCTCTCCGCCCGACTCGCAGGTGATGGTCGAGGCCCGTCGGGTCGGCGACCGCTCCTCGCTCTACGTCGAGGACCGCGGCATCGGCATCAGCGCCGAGCAGTTGCACGACCTCAACGAGCGGCTCGCGACGCCGCCGCAGGTGGACGTCGCCGTCTCCCGGATGATGGGCCTGGTCGTGGTCGCCCGACTGGCGTCCCGGCACGGCGTCCGGGTGGAGCTGCGCCCCGGCTCCGACCGTGGCACCGTCGCGGACGTGACCCTGCCCACCTCGGTGCTGGTGCCCCGGGCGCTCTCCGGTCGGGTGCAGCAGCCCCCGGCCCTGCCCGCAGCCGGTGGCCCTCAGCAGAACGGGCCCGCACCGGCCTTCGGCGCCCTGCCGGCGCTGGGCAACGGTCCTCGTCCGAGCGAGTCCGGCAACCAGGTCACCCTCGGCGGTCGGCCGTTCGAGCCCGCCTCGCGCAACGGTGCCGGCACCCCCGCCAACTCCGGTGGCTACCGCTCGATGCCGGCCTGGTCCGACCTGACCGGCGCTGCCGGGACGAACGGCGTCAACGGTGGTGACGGGTTCACCCCGCGGACCGCCAACGGCCAGCCGATCGACCCGCTGCCGCAGCGTCGCGCCGGGGACGACAGCCCGACCTCCGGCCAGCAGCCGTCGATTCCACGGCAGCTGCCGAGCAGCCCCGAGGCACACCCGTACTCGGCACCGCCGGTCTCCGCGCAGCCCTACTCCGGCGCGCCGGTCTCCGCCTCGCCGGCCTCCGGCCAGCCGTACTCCGGGCAGCCCTACTCGGGTGCCCCGTACGGTGGCCCGCCGGTCTCTGCGGCCCCGGCCTCCGGGCAGCCGTACGCCGGTCCGCCGGTGTCCGCGTCGCCCGTGTCGGCGTCGCCGGCGTCCGGCCAGCCGTATTCGGGTCAGCCCTACTCGGTGCCGCCCGCCTCCAGCCAGTCGTTCGCCGGGTTCGCACCCCGGTCGGCCCCGCCCGCGCAGGCGCCCAGCACCCCCGCGCCGCCGGCCTGGCCGCCGGTGCCGGGTGCCGACCGCGACGCTTCGGCGCCGCCGGTGCCCGAGCGGCTCGCCGCTGCCCTGGACATGACGACGGAGCTGCCGCGGGTGCCGCGACCCGGCGAACAGCCGGCCGCAGCAGCCCAGCCTCCGACTCGGCCCTCGGCTCCTGCTCCGGCTCCGGCCCCGCAGAATCGGCCGGCCCCGCAGAGTCGGCCGGCCCCGCAGAGTCGGCCGGCCCCGCAGAGTCGGCCGGCCCCGCAGAATCGGCCGGCACCGCAGCAACCGCAGGCGCAGAACCGCCAGCGCTACGCGGACGAGACGATGGAGCTGCCGATCTTCCGGGAGCTCGAGTCGGCTTGGTTCCGTACCCGCCGTCCGGGTTCGGAGGAAGCGGGACCCGGCGCGCAGCCGGCGACGAACGGCGACTCCGCGACCCAGCAGTTCGCTACGGTCGAGGCCACCGGTCGGGCAGTCCACAAGACACCACCCGGGACGACAGGTAACACACCGATGGCAGACACTCCGACGGCCGGAGGAGCGCCGCGGGACAACGGCTCCACAGCGAACGAGGGCGGTCGCCCGAGCGTCGCTGAGAGCCTGCCGAACCGCCGGCCCCAACCGCAGACCAACGGCTGGCAGACCGCTGCCGACGACGGCTGGCGTGCTGCCTCGGCGGCAGCCGGCGCGGTGCCGGTGAGCGAGACCACCACGACCGGCCTGCCGAAGCGCAAGCCGATGGCGCAGTTGGTGCCGGGCGCGGTGGAGAAGCCCACCACCTCGGTCCAGCGGCGCTCCCCGGAGGCGGTCCGTGGCCTGCTCTCCGCCTACCACCGGGGCGTGCAGCGAGGGCGTAGCACCTCGGACACCCCGACCAGCCCGGAGGCGACTCCGGGAGGGCAATCCTCGCAGTCTGGCTCAGGCCCGGTGGCCGGGAGCGGGCAGAAGGAGCAAGAAGGATGACAACTACGCAGGATCTTGGTTGGCTGCTGGCCAACTTCGCCGACCGGGTGCCCGGTGTCGCTCATGCGGTCGCCGTCTCGGCCGACGGCCTTCTCCTGGCGTCGTCACGGGACCTGCCGCGCGACCGGGCCGACCAGCTCGCCGCGATCTCCTCGGGTCTGGTCAGCCTGACCCAGGGGGCAGCCCGCTGCTTCGAGGGAGGCGCGGTGTTGCAGACCGTCGTGGAGATGGACAATGGCTTCCTGTTCCTGATGTCCATCTCGGATGGCTCGTCCTTCGCCGTGCTGGCCGCCCGCAGCTCTGACGTGGGCCAGGTCGGCTACGAGATGGCGCTGCTGGTCGACCGGGTGGGCGACGCACTGACTCCGCAGCCGCGTGCGGCTGCGGGCATGCTGGGCTGACGCCTCGCCGCCGATCGTGAGGTCGGCACCAACGCAACAACGACAACGACGGGCTTCACCGGTGGGAGCCGGTAACGGGTACGAAGGAGGTGAGCGGCGAGATGGCCGATCGTGACGAACCGACCGGAGCGTTGGTCCGTCCATACGCCGTGACCCGTGGCCGTACCCGTCCCCGGCTCGACATCGCGCTGGAGGCGCTCGTCGAGACGACGGTGCGCGGCCGCACCGCTGCCAGTGGCAACGGTGGTGGCCGCGAACACCAGTACATCGCCGCGCTGTGTGACGGACGCGTGCAATCGCTCGCGGAGATCGCGGCGCGGCTGCAGCTCCCGCTCGGTGTGGCCCGGGTGCTCATCGCCGACATGGCGACGGACGGCCTGGTCGCGGTCCACGAGCCGACCATCCTGGACGACTCCGACGACGCGGTGGGCACTGAACTGCTGGAGAGGGTGCTGAGTGGACTTCGCAGGCTCTGACATGTCGCACCGCCCGCCGAACCCGAGCGGCCGCGTGACGTCGGCGAAGATCGTTATCGCCGGTGGATTCGGCGTCGGTAAGACGACGCTGGTCGGCTCGGTCTCGGAGATCACGCCGCTGACCACCGAGGCCATCATGACCTCCGCTGGCGTGGGCGTCGACGATACCCGGCAGGTGCCGGGCAAGACGACGACCACGGTGGCCATGGACTTCGGCCGGATCTCGATCGACCGTGACCTGATCCTGTACCTGTTCGGTACGCCGGGTCAGACTCGATTCTGGTTCATGTGGGACGAACTGGTTCGGGGTGCGATCGGCGCGGTCGTGCTGGTGGACACTCGCCGGCTGGCCGACTGCTTCGCGGCGATCGACTTCTTCGAGCACCGACGCCTCCCGTACCTGGTGGCGATCAACTGCTTCGACGGGATGCAGTACCACGACCCGCAGGACGTTCGGGACGCCTTGGCGATCTCGAGCGACGTGCCGGTGGTGGCCTGCGACGCCCGTAACCGGGAGTCGACGAAGCACGTGCTGATCTCGCTGGTCGAGTACGTGCTCACCATGCGCCGTACGCGCGCCGTCGCCCCGGCCTGATCGGGACGCCGCACCCCGGTGGTGGCTCAGGCCGCCACCGGGAGCACCACCCTGCTCGCCGACGCCCCTACGTCGGCGCGCGCCCTACGCCGTCTCCTGAGGCCCTGGAAGCCACCGGCCCCCGCACCCTGGGCCGTTGAGCTGCGGGCTTCGAGAGGCGGCGTTGCCGCGTCCAGGTGCACGTCTCCACACGCGACAGCGCCCTCAGTCCGCTGACTGAGGGCGCTGTCGCGTGTAACGAGGGTCAGGACTGGTAACCGGCGGAGCGGTACTCGTACTCCCGGTCGTCGTCGCGGTCGCCGTGGTCGCGGCTGAAGTCCCAGCCACCGGCCGCCTCGCGGCCGGGTCGACCACCCACCGCGAAACCGCCGATCTCCTGGCCGCGACGCCAACCACGGAAGTAGCCGGTGGTGTTCTCCGCGAGGCTTGCCGCATCGCGCACTATCCGCAATGGACGCTCCTCGCGCAGCGGGGAACCAGGGACCAGGTTGGCCTGAGGCACGCGCTTCGGCAGCCCGGCGTTGGTCTCGGCGCCGACCGCGGGGCGGGCGGCCTGCTCTGCGGCCTGCCAGCCCGTGTCGGCCGTGGTCGACCAGTCCAGGTCGGACTCCTCGGCCTGGCCGACGAACCACGCCGACTTGGCCTGCGCGAAGATCAGCAGGTCGCCGTCACCCTCGTCGGCGACCGGTGGCGGACGGTGCTCGACCGGCGGCGTCCGGCGCTCCAACGGAGGGGTCCGGCGCTCCATCGGCGGCGTCCGCTGCTCCAGCGAGGGCGTGCGGGGCTCCAATGAGGGCGTGCGGGGCTCCAATGAGGGAGTGCGAGGCTCCAATGAGGGAGTGCGAGGCTCCAGCGAGGGCGTCCGGTGCTCCATCGGCGGCGGCGGACGGTGCTCGGCGGCACGGTCGGGCCGAGCGGCCGGTCGGCCGCCGCGAGCGGCCAACTCCCGGTCGACCAACCGCAGCGGCGGGGTCTCCAGGTGCGCGTCCGCAGACGGGTTGAGCCCCTCGCGCAGCGCCCGGTCAGCCAGTGGCGGTGGCTCCACCAGTCGCAGCATGGGCGGCTCCTGCGGCAGGTCGTCCGCCAACCAGGGCGGGGTGACCCGACCGTCGGCCCGACCCGGGTCGGTCGGGGCCTCGATGCCGCGGCTGCCACCGTACGGGTAGGCCACCGGGTTGTTCGGCGAGCTGTCGGCCGGGTCCTCCGGGTTGTTGACCAGCGGCCAGTTGGCGCGGGAACCGGGGGGTGCGGCGGCCTCCTGGCCGGGACGGGGGATCGGCACCGGGATGCTGAGATCGGTGGCGCTGAACCCGCCCGTGGGTGGCTCGTCCACCGGGCGTTGCAGGTGGCTCGGCCGGGGCTCGCCGTTCGTCTTGGGACGGGGAGGAATGACCGTCCGCTGCCGTTCGGCCCGCGCGTTGTTGATCGCGGCGGTGGTCAGCGTCGGCCGGAACGGCTCGCCCGCCTCGGCCGGAGGCACCATGCCGCGCTGTGCCGGTGCGATCGGGGTGATCCCGGGCGGCGGGGGCGGCGGCGAGGAGACCGGTCGGTTGGTCGGACCGTCGATCCGGCTGGGCGCCGGCTCGGCGCGGCCGGGAAGCGTGGACGACGGCGGCTTGGCCATGGCGGCCGGGGCCATCGGTGCGGGCGCGACCGGCGGCGGCGTGACCGGAGCCGGGGCGACCGGGGGCGGCCCGAGTGGGCGGGGCGACGCGAGCGGTGCGTTACCGGGGATCGGCTCGGGGCGGCTGCGTCGCCCGACGGCGGGTGCGGGGTCGGCGGCCGGGGTGGGCCGGAGCGACCGCAGCCCGGCGCCGGTGCCGGCCAGCCCGGTCGGCTCACCGGCTGGCTCGCCACGGCGGGCGCCGTTGCCGGCCATCCCGGTCAGCTCGCCGACCGACTCGCCACGGCGGGCGGCGGCACGGCGGCCGGGTGCCTGGGCAGGGGCGGTCACCCGCGAGCCGAGCGCACTGACCAGGGCCTCACAGCCTGCGTCGCAGGCCCGCACCGAAGCGACGGCCTGGCGGACCGTCTCGGCCACCGCGGAAGTGAGCGCCCGGTTGACCGCGGCGCGCCGCGGCGTTTCGGAGATGGCGACCCGCAGAGCGGTGACCGCCTCGTTGATCTCGTCGGCGTCGGCCACCCCGTCGGCGGCGAGGTGCGCGGCGATGGCGTCCGCAGCGACCGACACCTCGCGGCCCCGGGCGACGGTGCCGCCGAGCATGCCCGGCTCGGGCAGCGCGTCCAGCACCGCCAGCGAGACCGGCTCGGCCGGGTCCGGGTATGCACGCAGGGCCGCCGGGTAGAGCTCGCGCAGGACCTCCCGCAGTGCCACGGCGGCGGAGTGTCGGCCGGTGGCCAGCGCGGCGTGCGCGGCGAGCACCTGCTTGTAGCCGGCGAGATCCCGGGGTGCCGGCAGGGTGACCGCGGAGAGCGCGCCCGCCTGCAACGCGCGGGCCAGGCCGACGGCCCGTCGTTCGGCCGGAGGTGACTGCATCTCCTCCAGGGAGTCGTCGTCGGCGAACCGCTCGGCGAAGTCGTCCACCGAGTCGTCGTCGGCGATCGCCAGGGGCCGACCCGCCGCGCTCAACAGCGAGATGACCGTGTGGTCGTCGCTGTCGGCGGCGATGGCCGCACCGCTCGGCCCGCCCGACCGCTCCACGAGCAGCGCGACGAGCTGGGCGTAGCCAGCGGCCTCGTCGCTGATCTCGCAGACATGCAGCAGACGGCCTGCGTCGTCGACCACAGCGGACGTCAGCGTCGAACCGGCGGAGGCCGGTCGGTCAGCCGGATCCGCCGAGGCCAGACCGCAGTAAACGCGCACGAGCGCCACGGCGTCGTCCTCCTCCCGGGACAGGTCTTTCCTCTGCCAGCAACTGATGCTCCCCGGTACGGGTCAGTCGCGCCAGTCCACCACCGCAGAGATCTTGCCGACAATGGTGCGCCAACCCAAACTCGCGGTCTGCGCACCGATCTTCTTCAGCCGCCGCCGACCCATGAAAGCGCCGATCCCACCGTTGGCGGTGGCACGCAGCGCCTCGTCCAGGTCGTCGAGGCTGGAGCCGGCGGAGAGCATGTCGAGTACCGCAGGCAGCCGCAATGCGTACGAGAGGTCACGCGCGACCTCGCCGGCCTCGATCAGCAGGGTCGAATCCCAGGAGTCGTGCCCGCCGCGCAGGTTCTCCACGACGAGGTCGAGCTCGTAGGTGTCCTCGTCGAGGGGCGCGATATCCGCGGGCTCCACCCGTTCGGACAATTCATTCCAGCTGTCCAGTTGGGACAGATCGTTTGGCGCACCGGACCGGATGAAACTGACCAACGACTCGGGGGTCTTGAACAGCAGCAGCTTGCCCTGGTTGCTGAGGAAGACCGGCACCTCCTCGTCGTCGGCCTCGTCCGTGGCGTCCTCGTCGGCCTCGGCCTCGTCGTCGGCCGCGTCGGTGTCGGCGGCGCCGTCGCGTCGGCGGCGCTTCGACTCGTCCTCGTCGTCGGCGAACTCCTCGGCCAGGTCCTCGTCGAGGATGACGACGGTCTCGTCGTCCTCTTCCTCCTCGATCACCTGACGTCGGGCGAGGAACGGGTCGTCCAGGTCGCGCTCGGTCACGTCGGTCGGGGTCAGCGAGCTGGCCGGCCGGTATGCCCGCAGCGTGAAGCCGGTGCCGGCGGGCAGGGCGATCTCCACCGGGTCGATGCGCAGCTCGTCCCAGAGTGCACGGTCGACCGAGGCCGAGGGGCCGTCGGTCTCATCTGGCTCGACCGCGCCGGTGGTGTCGTCGAGCTCGGGCTCGTCGGCGTCGGGCCGTTGGGGCGACTGGCGGGCCACGCTGACCTCCGTGTGCTTCGGGTTGCCCACCCGCCGGGGTCTCTGACCGGCGAGTGACTCTGGGCACATACCCTAGTCGGCGGCCCTGGGTGACCGATGCCCGCACCCCGGTGGCCGGCTGGCGCACGGATTCGACCTGCTGGTGGTGGGCGCTGGCGATCTGGCCGTTCGACAAGTAGCGTAGCTACGTATGAAGGCCCAGGCGTTGCACGGCCATCTCGACGCTCTGCTGCTCGCCGTTCTCGAACAGGGCGCGCTGCACGGCTACGCCATCATCGAGGCGTTGCGCGCGCGCAGCGACGGCACTCTGGATCTGCCCACCGGCACCATCTATCCGGCGTTGCGTCGGCTGGAACGCGCCGGGCACGTGGCGAGCACCTGGAGCACTGTCAACGGCAGGGAACGGCGGACATACCAGCTCACCGATTCCGGCCGGGGAGCGTTGGCCGGGGAGCGCGCGGGTTGGCGTGACTTCCAGTTGACCGTCGGCCGGTTCCTCGACCCCGGCAGCCCGCCCAGCACCCCGGCCTGACCCCGGTCGAGCCGGCGACCACCGGCGGGACCGGGGCACCGGCGACGTGGCTCAGTGGGCCGTGCTGGCGAGCGACTCCGCTCGGCGGGCGGTGGCCTGCAGCCAGCCGCGCACCGCACGGGCCAGTGAGAAGTACGCGCCGCCCACCAGCACCGCGCCGATGATCATCGGCGGCCAGCGCAGCGCGTCGTCCCAGAGAGTCATCGACCAGGCGAACAGGGCGCAGCCGGCGATCATGGCGAGAGCCAGCATGGCGGTCAGGCCGGCGCCCACCGCGCGTTGCACCAGGGCCAGACCCGGACGTGTCGAACGGGCGCTCGCCGCGACCACCAGCAGACCGGCCACTGCCAGCAGCAGCGAACCCATCCAGATCCAGTCGACCGAGCTGGCGAGCAGCTGGTAGCCGGCCGGTGGACGGGGGCCGCTGCTCCAGCTCGACCCCCGCCAGGTCAGATCCCCGGCGACCACCCCGACCCCGGCGATCGCCAGCATCCGCAGGGACAGCCCGCGCAGGGCACCCACCGCCAGCTCGGCCTGCCAGGAGGGAAGGACCTGCGCCGGCGAGCCGAACTCGACCACGGCCCGGCGCTGCGCCTCCGTGGACGGCACACCGCTCTCCCGGTATGCCTCCACGGCGTCCAGCAGCCCGTGCCGGGCCTCGGTGAGCAGGTCGGACTTGAGTCGCGCCGGCCCCTGCAACCGGGCGGCCAACTCCCGCAGGTGCTCGTCGACCAACACGTCCTCACGGTGCGGCATGGCACCACCCTGCCACGGGTCAGGGAGCCCTGACGTCGGGGAGAACCCTGGTCCGTCCCCGAGCCCCGGTCAGGGGGCGAGGGCCAGGTAACCCCGCTCGGCCGCAGCCTGGAGCAGCCACTGGTCCCGGTACCAGCCCGCGGCGGCGACCAGGTCGGCGTGCCGGCCGCGCTGGATCACCCGGCCGCCGTCGAGGACGACGATCTCGTCCAGCTCGGCCAGCCCGCTGAGCCGGTGGCTGATCAGCAGCACCGAGTGCCCGGCGGGGGTGGCGGCAAGAGCGGACGCGAGCACCGCGTCGGCGGCGGCCGGATCAAGACCTTCGGTGGGCTCGTCGAGCACCAGCACCGGCGGCGCGGCGAGCAGGGCCCGCGCGAGCGCCAGCCGCTGCCGCTGGCCACCGGAGAGCTGCCCGCCCTCCTCGCCGACCAGCGTGTCCCAACCCGCCGGCTGGGCGCGTACCCAGTCCAGCAGGCCCGCGGCGGCGGTGGCCGCCGTCAGTGCCTCCTCGTCGGCCCCGGCCCGCCCGAGCAGCAGGTTCTCCCGCACCGTGGCGTGAAAGACGTACGCCTCGGCCAGCAGGCCGCCGACCGCCCGCGGCAGTGCCTCCTCGGCGTACGCCGAGAGGTCGTGACCGTCGAGGGTGACCCGCCCGGACACCGGTTGGACGGTGCCGGTCAGGACGGCGGCCAGGGTGCTCTTGCCGGCGCCGCTCGGACCGACCACCGCGATCCTCCGCCCCGGCGGCAGGTCCAGGCTGACGCCGTCGAGGGCGGGTGCCGCACCGGCCCGGTACCGCACTGTCACGTCGACGAAGCGCAGCTCGTGGGGGCCGACCAGGTCCGTCATGCCGGCCGTGGGCGGGGAAGCCGGCGTGCCGGCGTCCAGCAGGTCGGCCACCCGGGCCAGACCGGGCCGCAACTGCGTCCACTGCCGGGCCGCCGTGACCAGTGCCAGCGTCACCTCGACGGCGGCCAGCGCGCCGACGGCCAGGACACCCACCAGCACCCCCGACACGTCGGCGGCCAGCGCTGCCAGCACCACCGCCGCAGCGGTCAGCCCGGCGGTCAGCACCCCGGCCGCGTCCACCGCGAACCCGGTGGCGGCCAGCCGACGTTCCAGACGGGCCAGCCGGCGGGCCCGCTGCGCGGCGGCACGCAGCGTGACGTCGGTGGCTCCGAACGCGGCCAGGTCGGCTGCGCCGTGGGTCAGGTCGATCGCGTCGGTGGCCAGTGCGCCGCGCAGGGGTGCCACCTGGGCCGCGCTGCGGCGGGTGACAGCGGTGGCCAGTGCGGGCAGTGCCACCCCGGCGACCAGCAGCCCGACGGCGAGCGCACCGGCGGCAGGTGGTGAGATCAGCGCCGCCACGCCGACCGCCAGCACACCGACCAGGGCCGCCGCCGAGCCAGGGACCAGCACACGCAGCAGCAGGTCCTGGACGGCCTCGACGTCGGAGACCAGCCGGCTCAGCACGTCCCCCGACCGGTGCGCGGCGCCACGCCGAGCGGCGAGGGTGGCGAAGACCCGGGCCCGGACGTCGGTGATCATGCGGAGCACCGCGTCGTGCCCGGCGAGCCGTTCGGTGTAGCGGAACACGCCACGGCTGATCGCCAGCGCCCGGACAGCGACGATCGCCACTGTGAGCCGGTCCAGCGGAGGCTGGCCGGCGGCGCTCATCAACAGCCAGGTGGCGGTGGCCATCAGGGCGAGCCCGGCGAACTCGGTGGCGGCCGCGAGCAGCCCGGCACCGACCAGCCGACCCAGGTACGGGCGGGCCAGCCGCAGCACGGCGCGCTCGGCGGCGGTCCGCCCGCCCGATGCCACGCCGGCGACCGTCTCCGGCCCGTGTTCCGTGCTCATCGGGTCGCCTTCCCGGTCGGTTCGGGCGTCAGCTCGGTGACCCGACCGTCCTCGACCCGCAGGATCCGGTCGGCGTCGGCGAGCAGCGCCGGTCGGTGCGCGACCAGGAGCGCTGTGCGCCCGGCGACCAGGCGGCGGGTGGCGTCGAGCACCACCGCCTCGGCCGCGGTGTCCAGGCGGGCGGTGGGTTCGTCGAGCAGCACCACCGGCGCGGACCGCAGGAACGCCCGGGCCAGCGCCACCCGCTGCCGCTGCCCGCTGGACAGCCCGTGGCCGCGTTCGCCGAGCAGGGTGTCCAGGCCGTCCGGCAGGCCGGCCACCACGTCGTCCAGGGCGGCGTCGTGCACCGCGGCGGCGAGCGCGTCGGGCGTGGTGTCCGGTGCGCCGAGCCGGATGTTGTCGGCCAGCGAGGCGGCGAAGAGATGGGCCCGCTGCGGCACCCAGGCGAGTTGCCGACGCCAGGCGTCCGGGTCGGCGGTGGCGAGGTCGACCCCGTCCACTGTGATCCGGCCGCTGGTCGGGGTCACGAAGCCGAGCAGCAGGCCGAGCAACGTGCTCTTGCCGGCGCCGCTGGGCCCGATGATGGCGATCCGTTCGCCGGCTCGGATGGTCAGGGTCACGTCACGCAGGGCGGTGGTCCGCTCGTACGCCACGGTCACCCCCTCGAACCGGATGTCACGTCGCGCGTCGGGGACGGTGGCGCCCTCGGCGGCCCGGGGCGCGGTGGGTGCGGCCGAGATGGTCAGCGCCTCGTCCAGCGCGGCGAGCCCTTCCATGCTGGCGTGGAAGCGGCTGCCGGCGGCCCGCAGTGGCAGGTACGCCTCCGGGGTGAGCAGCAGCACCAGCAGCGCTGTCTGCAGGGCCAGCCCGCCGCCGAGCAACCGGATGCCGACCGGCACCGCGACCAGTGCCACCGAGAGGGTGGCGACCAGCTCCAGCACCAGCGCGGAGAGGAACGCGATCCGCAGCGTCTTCATGGTGGCGACGCGGTGCCCGTCGGCCATCCGGCGCACCACCTCGGTCTGTGCCCGGGCCCGCCCGAACGCGCGCAGCGTGGGCAACCCGGCGACCATGTCCAGGAAGTGCCCGCCGAGCAGCGAGAGTCGCCGCCACTGCCGTTCGGTGGCGGCCTGGGCCTGCCAGCCGAGCAGCGCGCCGAAGACCGGGATCAGCGGCAGGGTCACCGCGATGATCACCGCCGAGCTCCAGTCGGCGAAGACGACCCGGGCGAGCACCGCCAGCGGCACAGTGACGCTGAGCATCAGCTGGGGCAGGTATCCGGTGAAGTAGGCGTCCAGCGCGTCCAGCCCGCGCCCGGCCAGGGTGGCGATCTGACCGGCCCGCTGCCCGGCCACCCAGCCGGGCCCGTGTCGGCCGACCGCGCCGAGCAGGTCGGCCCTCAGCGTCGCCTTGACCGTGGCGGCGACCCGCGCCGAGACCGTGCCCTGTGCCCAGACCAGCGCCGAGCGGGCAGCGACCGCGACCATGAAGGCGCCCAGCGCCGGCCGATCCAGCCGACCGTCGATCGCCGTGGCCAGCACCGCCGCGAGGGCGGTGGCCTGCGCCACGATCAACCCGGCGGCGAGCACACCGAGGAGCGCGAGCACGGCAAGATCGCGCCGGGCCGCAGGGACCCGGCGCAGCAGACGCGGGTCGAACGGACGGCGTTTCACCAGTACACCGGTGCCCTGCCGTCGGTCCGTCCTCGGAAAACCCACCAACACATCGCCTGGAAGCCTAGTAGGGCCGGAAGTAGCGGCAGCGCCACCCAGCCGAGGAGCCGCAGCGTCGGTGCGCTCGCAGCGGCGTCGGTCACTGTCAGCGAGGCGCCCGGGTCGGTCGTGGACACCAGCACATAGGGCCAGAGAGCCGCCCCGACCAGCACCACCGGCAGCGCGAGGGCCGCGCCGGTTGCGGCCAGAGCCCACCCCGGCCGCCGCCGCGCCAGCGCCGCGCGGGCCGCCAGCAGCGCCGCCGCGAGCAGCAACGGCAGGAGTACGGCCACCGCCGGCCGCTGGACGGCGTCGCGTACCCGGGAGGAGAGCAGGCCCACGACGGTGGCCAGGGCGACCGCGGTGAGCGCCACCGGCACCAGCCGGCGGGCCGTGCGGCCGACCACGGCGGCGGCGTCGGCCGACAGGCGCAGCGCGAGGAAGGTCGCTCCGTGCACCGCGACCAGTGCGACCATGGCCAGCCCGACGGTGGCTGCGAACGGGGTGGCCAGGTGCGACACCCCGGCGACGTGCCCGTCGGCCTGACGGGGCACGCCCTGGAGCAGCGCGGCGAGCACCACCCCCCAGCCCATTGCGGCGAGTGCGCTGCCGATCATCACGACGCGGTCCCAGCGCGCTCGGATCCGTTCGTCTGCGGGCCGACTGCGCAGCTGCACCCCGACGGTGACCAGGATGACGCCGACCAGGGCACCGGCCACGGCCGGATAGCAGCCGGAGAGCAACTCGCCCTCCAGCACCGGGAACGCGCCGAAGAGGATGCCCACGGCGGCCACCAGCCAGACCTCGTTGCCGAGGAAGAACGGGCCGAGCGCGGTGAGCGCCTCCCTCCGCAGAGCGGGGCCGCCACCGCGGGCGAGCAGCAGCCCGACGCCGTAGTCGTAGCCGGCGAGCACCAGGTAGCCGGTGAAGAAGAGGCCGAGCAGGGCGTACCAGGCGAGGTCCACGGTGTTCTCCTCAGTTCCTCGGTGCCTCAGACGAGCGCGGGTTCGGGGTGGGTCGACTCACTCGGAGGCGCCGGTGGGCGGCCGAGTGCCGGATCGGCCGCGCCCCGCGCCGCGTGCCGGGCGAGCAGCACCCAGTTGGTGACGGTGAGGGTGCCGAGCAGCAGGCTGAACCCGATCAGGGAGGCGAGCATCACCGGTGCGCCGACCGGGGAGACGGCCTGCTCAGTGGGGAGCAGCCCGTACGCCACCCAGGGCTGGCGGCCGACCTCGCGGGCGATCCAGCCGAGGATCACCGCGACGAACGGCAGCGGCAGGGCGAGCAGGACCAGCCAGAGCGGGAAGCGCAGCCGGATGATCCAGTCCCGGAAGAGCAGGGGGAGCAGCAACCAGACGCAGCCGAGGGTGAAGCCGATCAGGATCATGAAGCCCAGCCCGACGCTGGCCAGCACCGGTGGCGTGTAGTCGCCGGGGCCGAACCGGGTGGTCCAGTCGGCGATCAGCGCCTGCGCCTCCGGGCTCTGGCCGCCGAACTTGGTCGGCTGCACGCCGCCGACCGGGCCGAACTGGGCGAAGCCGAAGCCCTGCACCAGGCTGATCGCCAGCGCCGAGGTGACCAGGCCGATCCGCAGCGAGGTGCGGAAGAGCACGAAGTCGGGAGTACGCCGGATCAGGTGCCAGGCGCTGACCGCCGCCATCAGCATCCCGCCGACCAGCAACGCGGCCGAGACCACGTGCCCGAACGCCATGCCGAGGCTGGGGTTGGAGAGCAGCGCGCCGAAGTCGGTGAGGTGGGCGATGCCGTCGCGTACCTCGTAACCGACCGGGTGTTGCAGCCAGGAGTTGGCCACCATGATCCAGAACGCCGAGGCGTACGCGGTGATGGCCACGCCCCAGAGCAGCGCGAGATGGACACCCTTGCCGAGCCGGTGCCAGCCGAAGATCCACATCCCGAGGAACGTGGATTCGAGGAAGAACGCCACCAGCGTCTCGATGGCCAGCGGCGCGCCGAAGACGTTGCCGACGTAGCGCGACAGGCCACTCCAGTTCAGCCCGAACTGGAACTCCATCACGATGCCGGTGGCGATGCCGAGCACGTAATTGATCACGTAGAGCTGACCCCAGTAGCGGGTCAGCCGCTCCCACTTCGGGTTGCCGGTGAGCACCCAGGCGGTCTGCATCCCGACCAGCAGGGTGACCAGCCCGAGCGTGACGACCACGAAGAGGAAGTGGATCGAGGTGGTGGTGGCGAACTGCAGGCGGGCGAGGAGCAGGGTGTCCATGGCCGGCTCTCCGTAGTGTTGGCTCCCTTGTCGTAGCCACCCTACACGTAGTTTCTCTACATGTCTGTCTACTACGCGACGTCGTAGAAGAGAGTACTACAGCACGTAGTAGTCATGGGTTTGGAAGATCGCGCTCTTGCGGCGGGACACGGCGGAGCGGCGCCCATGCGGGGGCGCGGCGTGTGGCGTGCTGGGTCAGGTCAGGACAGGAAGAGGGTGACCGGGAGGGCGACCAGCGTGCTGGCCACCGCGAGGGCGGTGGCGCCGAGCACCCGGGGCGGCCGGTCGGTGACCAGGAGGCGCTGGACCCGTACGTCGAGATCCCGGTCGCCCATGCCGAGCGCGCCGGCCGGGGTGATCCGGTGACCGGCGGCGGCGAAGCGGCGCAGCGCTCCGGCCAGCGGCGCTTCCGCATGCAGCTCACGGGCCTTGTCGTCGGCGCGCATCTCGACCAGCAGGGCGACCCGTTCGTGGGCGTCGCGGACCCAGCCGAACCACGGCAACGCCCGGCACAGCGCGGTGAACGGCAGCAGCACCAGATCGTGCCGCTCGTGGGCGTGCGCGCGCTCGTGGCTGAGCACCGCGGCCAGCTCGGCGCGGTCGAGCAGGCTCAGTGTGCCGGCGCTGACCACCACCTGCGGCTTCACCCCGGGCAGGCAGTATGCGGCGGCGCTCGGATGATCCAGCACCAGCGCGCCGGGGGCGGCCGGATCGTCCCGGGCGACCAGGGAGAGCAGGTCCCGGTGCCGGCGCTGGGCGCGTACGGTGCCGTGGATGCTGCGGACGGTCGTGGCGACCAGCACCGCGCCGATGCCGAAGCCCACCCCGACGCCGGCGAGGTGGAAGGTGTTCACCCCGATCGGCAGTGTGCCGTGGGCGAGGTCGTTGGCCAGGGCGAGCAGCGCGCTGCCGGTCGGCAGGTCGTACGCGCTCAGCCCGAGCGCCATGGGCAGGCCCATCGCCGAGAGACCCACCGCCAACCCGACGGCCTGCCAGCAGATGATCGCCACCCGAGGGCTGCGCCACGTCCAGGTGGAGCGGGCCAGCACCTGAGCCGTCAGGTAGCAGGCCAGCATGGTGGCGGCGAAGTGCACGGCGTACGCCATGGCGTGGGTCCTACCGCTCCGCTGCCTCGCCGGCGGTTCGCCGGCCCGCCGGCCCGTCCAGGCGGTCGGTCAGCTCGGTGTCGCCCGGGTCGCCGCTGGTGGAACCCGGACCGGTCAGGCCGGCCTCGCTCCCCAGGGCCGCCCGCAGCACCTCGGCCTCGGTGCCGGTCACCGAACGGGCGAACCGCACGAGTGCGGCGTCCCGGCTGCCGCCCAGGTCGAGGGCGTCGAGCATGAGCTGGGCGATGTGCGCCTCACGGCTCGCCGCCGGCCGGTAGCGCCAGGCTCGACCCTCGCGCTCCCGCTGCACCATGCCCTTGCCGGCGAGCCGGTCCAGCACGGTCATCACAGTGGTGTACGCCAACTCGCGGCCGTCGAGCGCGTCGGCCACCTCGCGCACGGTCACACCGTCCGACGTACCGGGGACCACGTCCCACAACACGTCCATCACCGCACGCTCAAGATCGCCCAACCGAGTCACGAAGCAATCCTACCCCCGGTAGTAGACCCCCCACGCCCCCGAGCCCACCCCACCCCGACCCCGACCAGGACCGGGCGGACCGCCGGACCGCCGGACCGCCCGAAGATCCGCACAAGAACAGGGATGTTGCTGCCTCCAAGGCGCTGGAGGCAGCAACATCCCCGAAGTTGCGCAGATCTTGACCGCGCTCACCGACCCCAGGCGGAACCCGTGAGCTGGCCCACCCGACGATCCCGGCCCACGTCAGGTTTTCCGGGGGAGCCCGCCCGCGCAGGGATCAAGCCTGACCGCCCGGAGTGGGCGGGATCCCCCGGAAAACCCAAAAGGCCGAAAAACGATCACACCCCCTTGGGATGCCACACAGTCTTCGTCTCCAGCAGCGCGGTCATCCGGGCCACACCCGGGTCGACGGACCAGTCGTGGTCGGCCGGGGCCGGTCGGAGCACCCGCTTGAGGTTCTCCGCCGCCCTGACCTCCAGGTCGGTGGCGAGCGCGGTGTCGGTCACCCCGGTCAGGTCGATCGCGTTGACGTCCATGTGCGCCGCCAACGCCGGCGCGGTCTCGGTGATCGCGCCGGTGAGGATGTTGACCACCCCGCCGGGCAGGTCGGAGGTGGCCAGCACCTCGGCCAGCGTCACCGCCGCCAGGGGCTCGGAGGGCGATGCCGCCACGACCACCGTGTTGCCGCTGACGATCGCCGGGGCGATCACGCTGACCAGGCCGAGCAGCGCCGGGCGCTCGGGGGCGACGACGGCGATCACGCCGGTCGGTTCGGGCGCGGAGATGTTGAAGTACGGGCCGGCGACCGGGTTGGCGCCGCCGTACACCTGGGCGAGCTTGTCGGCCCAGCCGGCGTACCAGACCCAGCGGTCGACGGCGGCGTCCACCTCGTCGCCGGGCACGCCCAGGGCGACGAACTGCTCGCGGCGGCCCTCCAGCATCTCGGCGGCCCGGTAGAGGATCTGACCCCGGTTGTACGCGGTCGCGCCGGCCCAGCCCTTCACGGCGGCGCGGGCGGCGACCACCGCGTCCCGGGCGTCCTTGCGGGAGGCCAGTGACACATTCGAGGACTGCACGAGATACGACCGTCCCGACTCGCTGCGCGGGAACTTCCCGCCGATGAAGAGCTTGTACGTCTTACGTACCGCGACCCGCTCAGACATTGAGGTAGCCCTCCAGCCCGTGCCGGCCGCCCTCGCGACCGTAACCCGACTCCTTGTAGCCACCGAATGGCGAGGTGGGGTCGAACTTGTTGAACGTGTTGGCCCAGACCACACCGGCGCGCAGCCGGTCGGCCATCCACAGGATCCGGGAACCCTTGTCGGTCCAGATCCCGGCCGACAGCCCGTACGGCGTGTTGTTGGCCTTTTCGACGGCCTCGGCCGGTGTGCGGAACGTGAGCACCGACAGCACCGGGCCGAAGATCTCCTCGCGGGCGATCCGGTGGGCCTGGGTGACCCCGGTGAAGATGGTGGGCGCGAACCAGAAGCCACGGTCGGGCAGCTCGCACGGCGGTGACCAGCGCTCGGCGCCCTCGGCGGAGCCGGCATCGGACAGCTCGCGGATCCGCTCCAGCTGGGCGGCCGAGTTGATCGCGCCGACGTCGGTGTTCTTGTCCAGTGGGTCGCCGACCCGGAGCTGGGCCATCCGCCGCTTCAGCGACTCCAGCACGCGGTCGGCCACGTTCTCCTGCACCAGGAGTCGGGAGCCGGCGCAGCAGACGTGCCCCTGGTTGAAGAAGATGCCGTTGACGATGCCCTCGACGGCCTGGTCGATGGGCGCGTCGTCGAAGACGATGTTGGCGGCCTTGCCGCCCAGTTCCAGGGTGAGCTTCTTGCTGGTGCCGGCGACGGACCGGGCGATGGCCCGGCCGACCTCGGTGGAGCCGGTGAAGGCGACCTTGTCGACGCCTGCGTGCTCGACCAGTGCGCGGCCGGTGTCGCCGGCGCCGGTGACGATGTTGACCACACCGGCCGGCAGGTCGGCCTGCTGGCAGATCTCGGCGAAGAGCAGCGCGGTGAGCGGGGTGGTCTCGGCGGGCTTCAGCACCACCGTGTTGCCCGCGGCGAGCGCCGGTGCGATCTTCCAGGCCAGCATGAGCAGCGGGAAGTTCCACGGGATGACCTGCGCGGCCACGCCGATCGGCCGCGGGTTGGCACCGAAACCGGCGTGCGGAAGCTTGTCGGCCCAGCCGGCGTAGTAGAAGAAGTGCGCGGCGACCAGCGGCAGGTCGACGTCCCGGGACTCCCGGATTGGCTTGCCGTTGTCCAGGGATTCCAGGACGGCCAGCTCGCGGGAGCGCTCCTGGATGAGTCGGGCGATCCGGTACAGGTACTTCGCCCGGTCCCGGCCCGGCATCGGACCCCAGACCTTGTCGTACGCCTTTCGGGCGGCACGCACCGCGCGTTCCACGTCCTGAGCGCCGGCCTCGGCGATCTCGGCCAGCACCTCCTCGGAGGCCGGGTTGATCGACTTGAAGCTGCCACCGTCGGTCGGATCGACGAACGCGCCGTCGATGAACAGCCCGTACGAGGGTTTGAGGTCCACCACCGAGCGGGACTCGGGGGCGGGGGCGTATTCGAACATCGGCTATCAGTCCAGGGTGAAGTAGTCGGGACCGGAGTAGGTGCCGGTCGTCAGCTTGGTGCGCTGCATCAGCAGGTCGTTGAGCAGGCTGGACGCGCCGAAGCGGAACCAGTCCGGGTCGAGCCAGTCCGGGCCGACGGTCTCGTTGACCATCACCAGGTACTTGATCGCGTCCTTGGTGGTCTTGATGCCACCGGCGGGCTTCACGCCCACCTGCCGCCCGGTGGCCGCCCGGAAGTCACGGACAGCTTCCAGCATCACCAGGGTCACCGGCAGTGTCGCCGCGACCGGGACCTTGCCGGTGGAGGTCTTGATGAAGTCGCCGCCGGCCAGCATGGCCAGCCAGGAGGCCCGCCGCACGTTGTCGTAGGTGGCCAGCTCGCCGGTCTCCAGGATCACCTTGAGGTGGGCGTCCCCGGAGGCCTCCTTGGTGGCCACGATCTCGTCGTAGACCTCCTTGTAGCGCCCGGCCAGGAACGCACCCCGGTTGATCACCATGTCGATCTCGTCGGCGCCGGCCGCGACGGCGGCCCGGGTGTCGGCCAGCTTGATCTCCAACGGTGCCTGGCCGGACGGGAACGCGGTCGCCACGCTGGCCAGGTGCACGCCACTTCCGCGCAGCACCTCGGCCACGTGCGGGACCATCGCCGGGTAGACGCAGACCGCGCCGACGTGCGGGCAGGACGGGTCGGCCGGGTCCGGGCGCAGTGCCTTCGCGGCGAGCGCGCGCACCTTGCCCGGGGTGTCCGCCCCCTCCAGGGTGGTCAGGTCGACCATCCGGATCGCCAGGTCGATCGCCTGGGCCTTGGCGGTGGTCTTGATGGATCGGGTGCCGAGCTGTGCCGCCCGCTGCTCCGCGCCGACCTGGTCCACGCCGGGAAGCCCGTGCAGGAAGGTCCGCAGAGCGGTCTCGGATCGTCCCAGCTCGGAGAGCTCCGACCGGGCCGACGTCGTTGTCGCCGTCATGCCGAGAAGTCTACGCACCGGACAGCTGAGTGATCTTGGTCACGGCGGGCTCGACGTGAGCGGCGTCGCTGGTCCGACCGCACCGTCACCACTGCGCCGAACGGACCGGTAGGTTGAGCGATCGTGGACGTACACGTCATTGACCACCCGCTGGCCCAGTCTCGGCTGACCGCCATGCGGGACGCGCGCACCGATTCCTCGACGTTTCGGGCGGCGCTGCACGAACTGACCACCATGCTGGTGTACGAGGCGGCGCGCTCCTTCCCCGTCGAGCGGTACGAGGTGCAGACGCCGGTCACCGGCACCGAGGGCACCCGGCTGGCCAACCCGCCGCTGCTGGTGCCGGTGCTGCGGGCCGGCCTCGGCATGGCGGACGCCGCACTCGGCCTGCTGCCCGAGTCCTCGATGGGCTTCGTCGGCCTGGCCCGCGACGAGGAGACCTACGAGCCGCGCGCGTACATGGAGTCGCTGCCCCGCGACCTGTCCGGGCTGCCGGTGCTGGTGCTCGACCCGATGCTCGCGACCGGTGGCTCGCTGGAGCATTCCTGCCGGTTGCTCGCCGACCGTGGCTGCACCGACATCACAGTGCTCTGCGTCCTCGCCGCCCCGGTCGGCATCGAACGGCTGGAACGCTCCGGCCTGCCGTTGCGCCTGGTCACGGCCTCGATCGACCAGGGGCTCAACGACAGCATGTTCATCGTTCCCGGGCTCGGGGACGCCGGCGACCGCCAGTTCGGCGGCATGCCCCGGTTCTGAGTTCGACACCCGGTGGGTGCCGGGTCTGGCGGGTCCGTGCGCGGTGGTGCGCGGACCCGCTACCGTCTCGGGCCATGACTGGTGTTGCGCTCGCCGAGGAGTTGCTGCTCCTCGCCTACGACGACACGACCGGCAAGGCGACCATGCCGCGGATCAGCCTGGACCTCGGCATGGCCGCCGCGGTGCTGGTCGAGCTGGCCATCGCCGGCCGGATCGCGTACGCCGAAGGGTCGTTGACCGTGGCCGACCCGACGCCGACCGGCGAACCGGTCGCCGACGAGGTGCTGAGCCGGATCGCGGCCGACACCCCGCACACCCCGGCCTCCTGGGTGCAGCGCCTGCGGCACGGCCTGCGGGACCGGATCCTCGGTGACCTGTGCAGCCAGGGTGTGGTCCGCGACGTCGACGAGACCGAGCTGGGCTTCATCCACGTGCACCGTTACCCGGTGGTCGACGCCTCCGTCGAGGCGGAGACCCGGCAGCGCCTGGCCGAGGCCCTGACCGGCGCTGCGGCTCCGGACGAGCGGACCGCCGCGCTGGCCACCCTGGTCGTGGTGCTGCGGATGGAGTCGGCGCTCGGGGTGGACGGTGAGACCGCCGCCGACGCGCGCCGCAGGCTGGAGGCGATCGCCACCGGCGCCGGCTTCTCCGGCGAGGTGAGCACCGACGACTCGGTGGTCCGCCCGTCGGTCGGCCTGGTCGTCGCGGCCCTGGGCCGCGCCGTCGACCAGGCCCTCGGCCCTCGCCGCTGACCGTCGGCCGTCGCCGCTGGCCCTCGCCGCTGACTCTCGGGCCCCGCTCGACGGGCCCTTTGCTCTGCACCCACCCAGGCACCACGGTGCCGGGCCCCCGGCAGGAGCCGGGCGCGGAGGACCGCTGTTCATTCAATGGCGCTTCCGCGGGTGCAGAGCAAAGGGCGAACCTGTCATGGGTGGGCGCTGCGGAGTTCAGATGCCAAGGGCCGCGCTGACCTCAGCGCGGAGCGCGGCGACGGCCGACGCCGCCCTGCCGCGGGCCGTCTGAACGTCACCGTCCACGACCGGTTCCACCACCTCGAGGTACGCCTTGAGCTTCGGTTCCGTCCCGGAGGGCCGGATCACCACCCGGGCGGCCGCGGTACGCAGGATCACCACGTCCGACTCGGGCAACAGGTCCCGGACGCTGTCCACCGGCTGCCCGAGCAGGGTGGTCGGGGTGTCCGCCCGGATCCTGGCCATCGCGTCGGTGATCACCCGCAGGTCGTCCACCCGGGCGGAGAGCTGGTCGGTGTGGTGCACGCCGAACTCGGCGGCCAACTCGTCGAGCCGGTCGGTCAGCGTCCGACCCTGTGTCTTCAGGCCGGCGGCCAGCTCGGCCACGGTCAGCGCCGCCGTGATGCCGTCCTTGTCCCGCACGTGCGCCGGTGCGACGCAGTAGCCGAGCGCCTCCTCGTAGCCGAAGACCAGGGGCGTGCTCCCGCCGCCGGCCCGCACGATCCACTTGAAGCCGGTCAGCGTCTCGTCGTAGGGCAGGCCCCGGGCCGCGCACATCGCGCGCAGCAGTGACGAGGACACGATGGTGGTCGCGTATAGCCCGGTCACCCCGCGCC
>NZ_JAGPYA010000071.1:0-31726 GCF_018070245.1 Micromonospora sp. M61
AAGGTCGTCTGGGGCCGCGAGTGGGACCCGCTGCTCGCAGCGGACACCGACGGCGCGCTGGTCAACCTCATGAACACCACGACCGACGGCGACTACCAGACCTACAAGGCGGAGTCGGGCGCGTACGTGCGGGAGCACTTCTTCGGGCGCGACGCGCGGACCCGCAAGATGGTCGACCCGCTCAGCGACGACGAGATCTGGAACCTCAAGCGGGGTGGGCACGACTACCGCAAGCTCTACGCGGCCTACAAGGCGGCCACCGAGCACACCGGTCAGCCCACCGTCATCCTGGCGAAGACGATCAAGGGCTGGACGCTCGGCTCGCACTTCGAGGGCCGCAACGCGACCCACCAGATGAAGAAGCTGACGCTGGAGGACCTGAAGACCTTCCGCGACCGGCTCTACCTGGACATCCCGGACAAGGCGCTGGAGGACAACCCCTACCTGCCGCCGTACTACAACCCGGGTGAGAAGTCCGAGGAGATTCAGTACCTCAAGGAGCGCCGCGAGCAGCTCGGCGGCTACCTGCCGTCCCGGCGGACCAGCACCAAGCGGCTGACCGTCCCCGGTCCGGAGCGGTTCGCCGACGTCAAGCGCGGCTCGGGCAAGCAGAAGGTGGCCACCACGATGGCCTTCGTCCGCCTGCTCAAGGACATCATGAAGGACAAGGAGTTCGGCAAGCGCTGGGTGCCGATCATCCCGGACGAGGCCCGCACCTTCGGTCTCGACTCGATCTTCCCCACCGCGAAGATCTACTCGCCGCACGGCCAGCGCTACACCTCGGTCGACCGGGAGCTGTTCCTGTCGTACAAGGAGTCGACGACCGGGCAGATCCTGCACGAGGGGATCAACGAGGCCGGCTCGGTGGCCTCGTTCACCGCGGCCGGTTCGGCGTACGCCACGCACGACGAGCCGATGATCCCGATGTACATCTTCTACTCGATGTTCGGGTTCCAGCGGACCGCCGACGGGCTGTGGGCGGCGGCCGACCAGATGGCCCGGGGCTTCCTGCTCGGCGCCACCGCCGGTCGCACCACGCTCAACGGTGAGGGCCTCCAGCACGAGGACGGCCACTCGATGCTGATCGCCGCCACCAACCCGGCGGTGGTCGCGTACGACCCGGCGTTCTCGTTCGAGATCGCGCACATCATGGAGCACGGCCTGCACCGGATGTACGGGGACGCGCAGGAGAACGTCTTCTACTACCTGACGGTCTACAACGAGCCGATCCTTCAGCCGGCCGAGCCGGCGGGGGTGGACGTGGAGGGCCTGCTCAAGGGCATCTACCGCTACTCCCCCGCACCGGAGGTCGACGGCCCGAAGGCCAACGTGCTCGCCTCGGGCACCGGCATGCAGTGGGCGCTCAAGGCCCAGCAGCTGCTCGCCCAGGACTGGGGGGTGGCCGCCGACGTCTGGTCGGTGACCTCCTGGACCGAGCTGCGCCGCGACGCGGTGGAGACCGAGGAATACAACCTCCTCAACCCGGGCGCCGAGGCGAAGGTTCCGTACATCCAGCAGAAGCTGGCTGACGCGGACGGGCCGAAGGTCGCGGTCAGCGACTGGATGCGTGCGGTGCCGGATCTGATCGCCCGCTGGGTGCCCGGCGACTACACGTCGCTCGGCACCGACGGCTTCGGCATGTCGGACACCCGGCACGCGCTGCGTCGGCACTTCCACGTCGACGCGGAGTCGATCGTGGTGGCCACGCTGCGGCAGCTTGCCCGCAGCGGCGCGGTGGCGGCCACCGTGCCGGCCGAGGCCGCCAAGAAGTACGCGATCGACGACGTCAACGCCGCCCCGGTCGGCGAGACCGGCGGCGACAGCTGATCCAGCACGACCAAGGAAGGGCCCGGCGCAAAAGCGCCGGGCCCTTCCTTCGGTACGACCCACCCCCACTCGGGTCGATCATGGAGTTGTGGTGGGGGACGAAGCTGTCAAGTCACCTCGCACCGGGCACCACAACTCCATGATCGACCGCAGCGGACGGCCCAGCGGAGGGCCCAGCGGCGGTCTGGAGCCGGAAGCGGCGGCGGTCCGGGGTCCCTGGCGGGGATCCGGACCACCGCCGTCGCGGGTGACGCCGGGAGGATGTGCGCTCGTCAGCCGACGGCGGCCAGGTCGGTGAGCCGGGCCAGCGAGTCCTCCAGGTCGGCGCCGACCCGACGTAGTCCGAGGCGCAGCAGGGCCGCCTTGACCGGACCGGCCGGCCAGCGGACGACGATGAGCCGCACGACGGTCCCGCCCTCCTCTTCGTCGGTGGTGAGCTGGACGTAGATCTCGGTGCGCGCCTCCGCACGAGCACCGGCACCCTTGGCCCGTTCCCGCCAGCCGATCAGCGTCGGCTCCTGGTAGGCGATCACCTCGGCCTCATGCGCCGAGCCGCGCCCCGCCTGGACCAGTTGTCGCCGGCCGAAGCCCTCTCCCGAGAGCACTTCGGCCGCGCGGACACCCGCCAACCAGGCCGGCAACTGCTCGGCCCGCTGGACAACATCCCAGACCACTTCAATCGGCGCCGCCACGTGCGCACTGCGTTCAACGAGGATCATTTCCGTCTTCCTCCGGTGAGGACATCCCACGATATCGGCACTCTATGCGTTAAATCGGACTTACCTGGACGCGTTCGGAAAAAGACACGCCGATCAACCATTGCGGATTGCGCCAAGCCGGCCTATGGCGCATTCATCGAGAGCGCCCTAAAGTCCCGAGCACGTTTCACGTTGACCGGGAGGGCGCATGTCGACCGCACCGATGCCCCAGTTCCCCACCGGCTTCCGTTGGGGTGTCTCCACATCGGCCCATCAGATCGAGGGCGCCACAGCGGTCGACGGGCGTGGTCCGTCCATCTGGGACACGTTCGCGCGCTCCCCCGGCCGGATCGGCGACGGCAGCACGGGCGAGGTGGCCTGCGACCACTACCACCGGCACACCGAGGACGTCGCGTTGCTGGCCGGGCTGGGCGTTTCCGCGTACCGGTTCTCGATCGCCTGGCCCCGGGTGCAGCCCACCGGCACGGGCCCGGCCAACCCGGCCGGCCTGGACTTCTACGACCGGCTGGTCGACGAGCTGCTGGCCGCCGGCGTCGACCCCGTGGCGACCCTCTACCACTGGGACCTGCCCCAACCCCTCGAAGACGCCGGCGGCTGGCTGCACCGCGACACCGCCGCCCGGTTCGCCGAGTACGCCGACCTGACCGCCGCCCGACTCGGCGACCGGGTCCGGCTCTGGATCACCCTGAACGAACCATTCATCCACATGAGCCTCGGGTACGGCATGGGAGTGCACGCTCCCGGTCGGATGATGCTCTTCGACGCCTTCCCGGTCGCCCACCACCAACTGCTCGGGCACGGGCTCGCGGTCGCCGCGCTGCGGGCCCGCACCACCAGCCCGGTGGCGATCGCCAACAACTACTCGCCCGTGCGGGTGCTCGGCGACCGCGACGCCGACCGGGCCGCCGGGGCCGCCTACGAGGCGCTGCACAACCGGCTCTTCACCGACCCGCTGCTCGGTCGCGGCTACCCGGAGCTGCCCGGCTTCGACCCGAGCGTCATCCACCCCGGCGACCTCGACACGATCGCCGCGCCGATCGACGTGCTCGGGGTCAACTACTACAACCCCACCGGCGTACGGGCCGCCGAGGAGGGTTCACCGCTCCCGTTCGACCTGGTGCCGCTGGACGGCTACCCGCGTACCGCCTTCGACTGGCCGGTGGCCCCCGACGGGCTGCACGAGCTGCTCGGCTGGCTGCACGACACCTACGGCGACGCGCTGCCACCCATCGAGATCACCGAGAGCGGCTGCGCGTACGACGACGCGCCGGACACCGACGGGCAGGTGGCCGACCCGGAGCGGATCGCGTACCTCGACGGGCACCTGCGCGCGGTCCGGGCCGCCATCGACGACGGAGTCGACGTGCGCGGGTACTTCGTCTGGTCGCTGCTGGACAACTGGGAGTGGGCCGAGGGGTTCACCAAGCGCTTCGGCCTGGTGCACGTCGACTACGCCACCCAGAGGCGTACGCCGAAGTCGTCGTACACCTGGCTGCGGGACGTGATCGCGGCCTCCCGGCCGGGGTCGGCGCGGTGACCACCCTCGACCCGACGCCGGCGTCGCTGCCGGCGGCGCTCGCCGAGCCGACCGTGCCGGTGCGACGCGGCTGGATCGGGTTGATCTTCGCAGCCAACCTCGGCGTCTGGATGGCGTTCTTCACGCCCATCCAGGTGCTGCTGCCCCAGCAGATCGAGCAGATCGCACCCGGCGACAAGGAGAACATGCTGGCCGTGGTCACCGGCCTCGGCGCCTTGGCCGCGGTGCTCGCCAACCCCCTCGCCGGCGCGCTCTCCGACCGCACCTGCCTGCGGGTGGCCGGCCGCGAGTTCGGTCGCCGGCACGTCTGGACGGCGGGCGGGGCCCTGCTGGGCGCGGCGGCCCTGGTGCTGTTGGCCCAGCAGCGGACCATCCTCGGGGTCGCGCTCGGCTGGGTGGCCGCGCAGGTCTGCTTCAACGCGATGCTGGCCAGCCTCAGCGCCGCCGTCCCGGACCGGGTCCCGGTGACCCAGCGCGGTGGCGTCTCGGGCTGGGTGGGCATCCCGCAGGCGCTCGGGCTGGTGCTCGGCGCGGTGCTGGTGACCGCAGTGGTCACCGGCAACGCCGCCGGCTATCTGGCCATCGCCGTGGCCATCCTGCTGTTGTCGCTGCCGTTCGCGCTGTTCACCCCCGACGAGCCGCTGCCACGTACGCACCGGCCCGTGGTGCGCACCCGGGCGTTGCTGGCCTCGATGTGGATCAGCCCGCGTCGGCACCCGGACTTCGCCTGGGCCTGGATCACCCGGTTCCTGGTGCAGCTCGGCAACGCCCTGGGCACCCTCTACCTGCTGTACTTCCTCACCGACGGGGTGGGCCACCCCGATCCTGAGGGTGGGCTGCTGGTGCTGATCCTGCTCTACACGCTCGGCATGATGCTGACCGCTGTGGTCGCCGGACGGCTGTCGGACCGTTCCGGACGCCGCAAGATCTACGTCATCGCGTCCGGGGTGATCATGGCGGTGGCGGCGCTGCTGCTGGCGGTGGCGCCGGTCTGGCCGATGGCGATCGTCGCCGCGCTGTTGCTCGGCGCCGGCTACGGCGTCTACCTCGCCGTGGACGCCGCGTTGATCACGCAGGTGCTGCCCCGGGCCACCGACCGGGCCAAGGACCTGGGCGTCATCAACATCGCGAACTCGGCGCCGCAGGTGCTCGGCCCGGCGCTCTCCGCCCCGCTCGTCGTGTACCTGGGTGGCTATCCCACGCTCTACGCCGTCACCGCTGTGGTCACCCTGATCGGCAGCGCGCTGGTCGTCAAGATCCGCTCGGTTCCCTGAGTCGAGGCCCCTGGCGGAATGCGCTCGACCGTCGCCGTAGGCTGGGGGACGTGACAGTACGTGTGCGCTTCGCCCCCTCCCCGACCGGCATGTTCCACGTCGGCGGCGCCCGCTCGGCGCTGCAGAACTGGATCTACGCCAAGCAGCAGGGCGGGGTGTTCGTGCTGCGTATCGAGGACACCGACGCGGCGCGCAACAAGCCCGAGTGGACCGAGGGGATCCTCTCCGCGCTGGACTGGATCGGCATCTCGCGGGGCAGCTACGAGGGCCCGCACTTCCAGTCGGAGAACGCCGGCGAGCACCGGGCCGCCGCCGCCCGGCTCTACGAGTCGGGTCGCGCCTACTACTGCGACTGCACCCGCGAGGACGTGCAGGCCCGCACCGGCTCGCAGTACCAGGGCTACGACGGCTACCACCGCGACCGTGGGCTCGGCCCGGGCCCGGGGCACGCGCTGCGCTTCCGTACGCCGGACGAGGGCGCGACAGTGGTCGTCGACCTGATCCGCGGTGAGCCCACCTTCGAGAACAAGCTCATCGAGGACTTCGTCATCGCCCGGGGCGACGGCTCGCCGGTCTTCCTGCTGGCCAACGTCGTGGACGACATGACCATGGGGATCACCCACGTGATCCGGGCCGAGGAGCACCTGCCCAACACGCCCAAGCAGCAGCTGCTCTGGGACGCCCTCGGGGTCAAGCCGCCGATCTGGGCCCACGTGCCGGTGGTGGTCAACGAGAAGCGGCAGAAGCTCTCCAAGCGCCGGGACAAGGTCGCTCTGGAGGCGTACCGCGAGGAGGGCTACCTCCCCGGCGCCATGCGCAACTACCTGATGCTGCTCGGCTGGGCGCCGTCGGGCGACCGGGAGATCGTTCCCTGGCCGGTCATCGAGGAGGAGTTCCGGCTCGAAGAGGTCAACCCCTCCCCCGCCTTCTTCGACGAGAAGAAGCTCCGCGCGTTCAACGGCGATTACATTCGCGCGCTGCCGGTGGACGAGTTCATCGACGCCTGCCAGCCGTGGCTGACCGGCACCGGCACCATCGCGCCGCCGCCGTGGCAGCCCGAGGAGTTCGACGCCGACGCGTTCGCCGCAGTCGCCCCGCTGGCCCAGACCCGGATCACGGTGCTCAGCGAGATCGTGCCGAACGTCGACTTCCTCTTCCTGGCCTCGCCACTGATCGACGAGGCCGCATGGACCAAGACGATGAAGGACGGCTCCGCCGAGCTGCTCGACGACGCCGTCGCGGCGTTCGAGGCGCTGGAGTCCTGGGACGCCGAGTCGCTGAAGTCGACGCTGGAGGCGGTCGGCGCCGAGCGTGGCCTCAAGCTCGGCAAGACACAGGCGCCGGTACGCGTCGCGGTCACCGGCCGCACCGTGGGCCTGCCGCTGTTCGAGTCGCTGCAGGTGCTCGGTCGTGAGCGCGCCCTGACCCGGATGCGCGCCGCCCGGCTCCGGCTGGTCTGACCTCCGAGCACCGGCACCGTCTCCGCCGCCGGTCGCCAGCCAACCGGGCTGGTGCCCGGCCGCTCAGCGGCGTCGGGCTCGGAGCCATCGCTGCAACCCGACGACGAGCGCGCCCACCAGCAGGGCCGCCGCGATCGTCCACAGCCAGCCGCGCATCTGGCTGCTCTCCTGCGCGGCCGGCACCGGGCTGCCCGCCGCGGTCGCACCGGCCGTCGCGGTGACGGCCGGGGCCGCCGACGACGCCCCGCCGGCGGTCGGACCCGCCGCCGCGGTCGGGGCGGTGCCACCGGCGGTCGGGGCGGAGCCGCCAGCGGTCGGGGCGGAGCCGCCAGCGGTCGCCGGCGAGGCGGACGGGTCAGCAGCGGTGCCGGTCGTGAGGGTGAACCGCACCTCGCCCTTCACCGGGTGTCCGTCCGAGGACGCGAGCTGGTAACCGACGATGTAGAGCCCGGCCGCCGCCGGCTTGAACGGCACCCGCACCCGGCTGCCGTCGAAGGCCGGCGGGCCGCCAGCGACCACATTGTCCGGCCCGGTTATTGTGATCTTCGTCGTAGCCGGTGCCGGCTTGGCCAGGAACCGCAGCTCGATCTGGGCGGGTGCCGTCGCCACCCGGGCACCGTCGCGCGGGTCGCTGCCAGTCAGCGAGTTGTGCGCGGCGGCTGGCGTTGCCGGCGCCAGGAACGACACACCGAACGCCACGCCGAACACCACTGGCACGACCCGTGCCATACGTGTAACCCTGCCCCCCATGAACCCCTCCGTAAGGGTACGATCCGCCCGCTGATCTAACCGCTCCTCATTAGTCGAGCAGAGATCGCAGATAGTTCCAAATACTGTTCCACAAGCTGCAACTCATCGACGTTTTCCGGAGTCTGTAAGGGTGAGCCCGACCATCTGGTCGGTGCCGCATCGGCAGACCGATCCAGACGTCACAACGATGCCATCCATCGAACGGGGCGAGGAGGCGGGATGGTCCGTCACATGAGGTGGTTGGCAACCGTGCTGGCGGGCGCGCTGGCCACGGCGTTGCTGTCACTCGGCACTGCCGGCCCGGCCTCGGCGGCGCCGAAGCCGCCACCCGCCGGAGTGAACATCGCCGGCGAGGGCCTCTCCGCGCCGTTGCAGTTGCGCGCCGACACCCAGCCCACCCACGTGGGCGCGGTCATCGACCAGGTCAACTTCCTGGCCCACACCGGCATGCCGAAGGGCCCGAAGCCGGCCGACCTCGGTCCGAAGTACACGGTCGTGGTGCTCGCCGGCGAGATGCCGAAGCAGACCTACGATCTCTATCCCAAGGCGGTCGGCGGCCCCCGCGTCTACCGGCCGGCGAAGCAGCCGGACGGCCGCAAGATCAGCGCCGGTTGGTTCCTGGGTCGGCTCAGCATGTCCGAGACCCTGCGCACCGCCGGCGTCCCGCTGGAGCGGCAGTTCGACACTGTCAGCGGCGGCGTGGGCGGCGGCGAACGGGCGCTCCCGGAGAACACGCTCGACCCCGCGAAGGACCTTGACAAGGCGCTCGGCGACCTGCAACGCCTGCTGCTGCTCAACGTCGGGGTGATGCTCACGATCACCGTCGGCCTCGCCGGGATCGCCCTGCTGATCCGTCGCCGCACCCGCTGAGCTACCCCCGCCCGGTGGTCAGCACCAGCGGCGCGGTGGGCGTTGCCGTCGGGTGGCCCGCGGCCGAGGTCGGACCGGGCCGTGCCGATGCGCCCCGGCCCAGCCGGGAAGTTCGCTGAGGCAACCAGCGGGAACGACCGAGTCGGGTTCGGCGAGGATGTTGGGCTCCCCGGAGCGCTGGCGCGGCAGGGCGGCATCGTCGTCGGCCCGGCCGGCGAGCGGCTCCACCGGGTGCGACGGTGCGCCGCCGACCGGCCGGCGGTGCTTGCCAGCCGCCTGCGGGTCGTGGTGCCCCGGTCGGCAGGGCTCGCCCTGGGCGCAGCCGTGCTCGGCCTCCCCGTGCGCCATCCCCGGTCTCCTCACACTCGTCCCAACCTCGGGTGCTCCCCCCGACGTGCCCTGTCACCGTACTGGCCCGGACCGGCGGGCCGCGCGCCGCGTACCCCGGGGTCAAGACCGGGCGGTTCATCCGGACGACGGGGAGCGCGGGAGCTGGTTACGCAGTTCACAGCTTCTTTTCGTGCCGTTCACCGTGGGGGCGCGGCCGGGGCGGCGCGGTGCTCAGCGGGTGCGGTGAGCCTCCAGGTCGGCGCGGGTGAAGAGCGCTCGCAACGCCACGCCGTGGCCGGCGAGCGCCTGCGCTCCACCCTCGGCCCGGTCGATGACGCAGAGGGCGTGCTCCACCCGGGCGCCCAGGTCGCGCAGTTGCCCGGTGGAGATGACCACCTGGCCGCCGGAGGTGACCACGTCCTCGACCACCAGCACCCGCCGACCGACCAGCTCCGCCCCCTCGGCCAGCCGGGCAGTCCCGTACGGCTTGGCGCTCTTGCGGACGAAGGCGCAGGGCAGCCCGGTGTGCCGACCGAGCGCGGTCACCACCGGAATGCCGCCCATCTCCAACCCGGCCAGCACCTCGGTGTCGGTCGGGACCAGGAGCGCCAACTGGGAGGCCACCCGGTCCAACAGACGAGGGTCGGCCTCGAAGCGGTACTTGTCGAAGTACTCGTCGGCGGTCCGCCCGGAGCGGAGCACGAACGTGCCGGTCAGCCGGCAGGTGGTGTCGATCTCGCGAGCCAGCGCGGCCAGGGTTTCCACATCGGTCATGATGATCATTATCGCGGCTGCGGCTCGGGGTCCGCGTACCCCTTTCGGCGCATGTGGGCGTCGTCGGGCTCCTCCTGCCGACGGTGTCCGAGGGTCGGCGGCTGTGGTGGGATCGGGGCATGCGTCCGCCACCGTGGCTCGGCTCCGGCACCCTGGCCCGCGACGTCGCGCTCGCCGGCGCGTCGCTCGTCGGCGGCCTCGTGCTGTACGCCCTGGGGTGGCAACCGCAGGTGCGCCCGAACACGGGCGTGCCGTCGGTGCTGTTCCTGCCGCCGCTGCTGACGATGTGCGTGGCCGTGGGCCTGCGCCGGGTCGCCCCCCGCGCCAGCCTGGCCGTAGGCACCGGGGCGCTGGTCGTGGACACCGCGCTCGGCAACTCGCTCGGGACGATCCTGATCTACACCCAGGTGCTCTACGACGCCTGCGTGTACGGCCCGCCCCGCCTGTGGCGATGGTTGCTGCGGGTGACCATCGCGCTCAGCCTGATCGGTGCGGTCCTCGGCGTCCTCCTCCTCGGCCATTGGCGCGGGGTCACCGTCGGGGTGCTGGTGGTGCTCGCCGGGTTGTTGCCGGTCCTGACCGGGATCAGCGTGCGGCAGTACCGCGACCAGGCCGCCGCCGAGCGGGCGCGGGCCGAGCAGACCGCCCGGCTGGTCGAGATGGACCGCCGGCAGGCGGTCAGCGCAGAGCGCGCCCGGATGGCCCGGGAGCTGCACGACGTCGTCGCCAACCACCTCAGCGCGGTGGCCATCCACGCCACCGCCGTGCTGTCCGTACCCGGGCTGGACCGCGGCCAGGTCGAGTCGGCGTTGCGGGTGATCCGGGAGAGCAGCGTGCAGGGGCTCGCGGAGATGCGTCAGATGATCGAGGTGTTGCGCGAGCCGGGGACCACCGGTGGGCCGGCCCCGGTGGGAGACGACCCGGCCGTGCCGGAGATGGTCAGCGCGCGGCTGGCGGAGGCGGACGGGTTGGTCGAGCGGATCCGCGCTGCCGGCCTGGCGGTGCGCGTCCGCACCGACGGCACGCCGGGGCCGCTGCCGGTGGCGGTGGACCTGGCCGCGTACCGGATCGTGCAGGAGTCGCTGACCAACGCGCTCAAGCACGGCACGGGTGAGGCCGATCTGACGATCGCGTACGGCTCGGCGGAGGTGGTGCTGACGGTGGAGAACCCGGTGCGCCGGAACGGGATCGGTCTGACCGGCGCCGGCGCCGGGCTGATCGGGATGCGGGAGCGGACCACACTGCTGGCTGGTCGACTCACCGCCGGGCCCCAGGACGGTCGCTGGCTGGTCCGGGCCGCCCTGCCCACCGGGGAGTGCGGGTGACCGGGCCGTCGGGAGACGCGGGCGCGGCAACGGTACGGGTGGTGCTCGCCGACGACCAGCCAGCGGTACGGGCGGGGCTGGCCCTGATCCTGGGTGGCTCACCGGGCATCGAGGTGGTCGGCGAGGCGGCCGACGGCGACGAGGCGGTGCGGTTGTGTCGGGAGTCGCGCCCGGACGTGGCGGTGCTGGACGTCCGCATGCCCCGCCGGGACGGGATCTCCGCGACCCGGGCCATCGTCGCCGACGGGCTCGCCGACGTGCTGGTGCTCACCACCTTCGACCTCGACGAGTACGTCTTCGGCGCGTTGCGTGCCGGCGCGGCCGGGTTCCTGCTGAAGGACACCGACGCCGACGGCCTGGTGACCGCTGTGCGTACGGTGGCGCGCGGCGACGGCTTCATCGCCCCCGCGGTGACCCGCCGGTTGATCACCGCTTTCGCGGCCACCGCGCCGGGCGCGTCCGCGGCCACCCGGGCCGCGCTGGGCACCCTCACCCCGCGCGAGCGGGACGTGCTGGCCTGCCTCGGCCTGGGCCTGTCCAACCAGCAGATCGCCGATCGGCTGGTGCTGGCCGAGAGCACCACCAAGACACATGTGAGCCGGATCCTCGCGAAGCTGGGCCTGCGTAGCCGGGTGCAGGCCGCGATCCTGGCCCAGGAGCTGGGGCTGACCGCTCCCCCACAACCCTGAGCGCGCGTGTCCACTTCGGACACCCACAGACCGCCCGTCTGCCGTACGCTGCGCGCCACCGGTGCCGATGCCGGCCGCTGAGAAATGGGGAGACCGTGCGACGGTGGTGGGGGACGACGATCCTGACGGCGCTGATCGTGGGGGTCGGTGGTTGTGACAGCAGCCCCTCCGAGGAGTCAGCCTCGACCTTCGCCCCCAAGGCGGGCGTGTGCCACGCCACCGCTTCCGACGAGCGCAGCCCCGAGGCGTACACCCCGATCCCCTGCTCCTCGAAGCACGAGGCGGAGACGTTCCTGGTCGGCCGGATCTCCGGCGCGGAGGGTGCCGCACCGAAGCCGCCGGCCGCCGACAGCGACGGGCTGTGGCGGCTGTACGAATCCTGCGACAGCGAGGCCGCCCGTTTCCTGGGCGGCGAGTGGCGCGAGTCGCGGCTGGCGATGCGGACGCTGACCCCGTCGGCCACGCGATGGAAGGCGGGTGAGCGGTGGTACCGCTGTGACCTGGTGGAGATGAATGCCGTGGACCGGTGGTCGCCGAACCCGCGGGCGAACAGCCTGCGCAACGGTCTGACCGGTGATTCGCCGCTGCGGTTGAGCTGTTTCACCGAACCGGAAGAGACCTCCGAGGCCCTCGTCAACCTGCCGCCCACCGACTGCAAGGGGCCGCACGCCACCGAGTTCGCCGGCCTCTGGTGGCCCGGTCCGGAGATCGCGGAGGTCACCGAGGAGATCATGGAGGCGGGGTGCCTGTCGGTCATCGCACAGCACGTCGGGGTGCCGGAGCGGGACCTGGACGGCCGGTTCGAGGTGTTGGCGTACTACCCGACGGACGAACCTGAGTGGCTGGCGGACTACAGCGCCTGGTGCTTCCTCCACGCCCCCGACCGACCGCTCACCACCTCACTGAAGGGTGTCGGCCGAACCGGCCTTGCGGCGGCCCGCTGACCGGTGCCGACGTGGATGGCCTGCTCACCACGTGTCAGGCTAGGGCGGTGAGCACGCCGGGCGGTGGAGACCTGTCGGCCACGCTGCGCCGGATCGAACGTTCGGCGGGGGCGTTGGCCACCTCCAGCGTGGCCCGGATGGACGACACGCTGCCGTGGTTCCGGACCCTGCCGGCCGACCAGCGCTCCTGGGTGATGCTGGTGGCGCAGGCGGGCGCCCGGTCGCTGGTGCAGTGGCTGCGTGACGGCGGCGGCACGGCGGACAGCACCCAGGAGGTCTCGGACGAGGTCTTCGCCGCCGCCCCGCAGGCGCTGGCCCGGTCGATCACCCTCCAGCAGACCGTGGCGTTGATCAAGGTGACCATCGACGTTGTCGAGGAGCAGGTGTCGCACCTGGCCGCCGAGGGTGAGGAGCAGCAGCTCCGCGAGGCGGTGCTGCGCTTCTCCCGGGAGATCGCCTTCGCCGCCGCCCGGGTGTACGCGCGGGCGGCCGAGTCGCGCGGCGCGTGGGACGCCCGGTTGCAGGCCCTGCTGGTCGACGCGCTGCTGCGGGGTGACTCGCCGGACGTGCTGGCCAGTCGGGCCGCCGCGCTCGGCTGGGCGGACGCGCCGCCGGTGGCGGTGGCGGTCGGTCGGTCGCCCGGCGGCGAGGTGTCCGCGGTGCTGCACGTGGTCTACCGGCAGGCCCGCCGAATCGGGGTGGAGGTCATCGGCGGGGTGCACGGCGACCGGCTGGTGATCGTGCTGGGTGGCGCACCGGACCCGTTGACGGCGACCGCCAAGTTGTTGAGCGCGTTCGGGGACGGCCCGGTCGTGGTGGGTCCGGCCGTACCGAGCCTGGACGAGGCGACCGAGTCGGCACGGGCGGCGTTGTCCGGTTTCCGGGCGGCACCGGCATGGCCCAGCGCCCCCCGGCCGGTGCCGGCCGCGGACCTGTTGCCGGAGCGGGCCCTCGCGGGCGACGCGGAGGCCCGTCGGCGGCTGCGGCACGACGTGTACGCGACGCTGGTACGCGCCGGTGGCGAGCTGCTGGCGACCCTGGACGCGTTCCTGGCCGCCGGCGGCACACTGGAGAGCGCAGCGCGGGCGCTGTTCGTTCATCCGAACACCGTGCGTTACCGGTTGCGCCGGATCGCCGAGGTGACCGGCTTCTCGCCGCTGTCACCGCGGGACGCTTTCGCTCTCCAGGTCGCGCTGACAGTGGGTCGGTTGGATCCGGTCGCCCCGCTCATCTCGCCTGTCCCGACTCAGACAATGACCCCGGCCACCCGGAAAACCACCCAAAACGAGGATGATCCCCGCCGATCTTTGTAGGAAACCTCCAAAGGCGCTAGTGCGGTTTGGTCGAAGGCGGCACAGCGTTACCCGCGCGTATCCGGGAGAGTCATAGGCGTGCTCGCCGTACTTAGTCCCGGCCAGGGTTCCCAGAAACCCGGCTTCCTGACCCCCTGGCTCGACCTGACCGGCACCGAGGCGCGTCTGCGCGAGTGGTCGGCGTTGGCCGGGGTCGACCTGATGCATCTGGGCACCACCGCCGACGCCGACGAGATCAAGGACACCGCCCGCACCCAGCCCCTGCTGGTCGCCGCGGCGTTGCTCGCCGGCGAGCACCTGCCGCTGGACGACGTGACGCTCACCGCCGGGCACAGCATCGGCGAGCTGGGCGCTGCCGCCCTGGCCGGCGTGCTGTCAGCCGAAACGGCGATCACCCTCGCTGGCGTCCGCGGCCGGGAGATGGCGGCCGCGTGCGCGCTGGAGCCGACCGGCATGGCCGCGGTGCTCGGCGGCGACCCCGACGAGGTGCTCGCCGCGATCGAGGCGCACGGGCTCTACCCGGGCAACCGCAACGGCGCCGGGCAGATCGTCGCCGCCGGCTCGCTGGACGGGCTCGACAAGCTCGCCGCCGAGCCGCCCGCCCGGGCCCGGATCATCCGGCTCAAGGTGGCCGGAGCGTTCCACACCCCGTACATGGCCCCGGCCGAGACCGCGCTCGCCGCGGTCGCCGCCGAGATCACCCCCGCCGACCCGGTCCGCCTCCTGCTGTCGAACCTCGACGGCACCACCGTCGACACCGGCGCGGACATGGTGCAGCGCCTCGTGCGCCAGGTGACCGCACCGGTGCGCTGGGATCTGTGCATGCGTACGCTGGCTGACCTCGGTGTCACCGGCGTGATCGAGCTACCACCGGCCGGCACCCTCGCCGGGCTGGTCAAACGGGACCTCAAGGGCGACGGAGCCCCGGAGATCGTCACCCTGAACACCCCGGACGACCTGCCGGCCGCACGGGACCTGATCGCCCGCACCGGAGGTCGCTCATGACTGGCAGTCGCATCGTCTCGATGGGGCACTACCAGCCCTCCCGGGTGGTGACCAACGACGACATCGCCCAGCTCGTCGACACCAACGACGAGTGGATCCGCGACCGGGTCGGCATCGTCAGCCGGCGGATCGCCGACAGTGAGACGGTGGCCGACATGGCTGCCGCCGCCGCCGGCAAGGCGCTGGCCAACTCGGGCCTGACCGCCGCCGACATCGACCTGGTCGTCGTCGCCACCTGTACCTCCATCGACCGCAGCCCCAACGTGGCCTGCCGGGTCGCCGCCAAGCTGGGCATCACCGCGCCGGGCGCGTTCGACGTCAACACCGCCTGCTCGGGCTTCGCGTACGCGTTGGGCACCGTCGACCACGCCATCCGGGCCGGCGCGTCGCGCAACGCCCTCGTCATCGGCGCCGAGAAGCTCTCCGACTTCACCGACTGGACCGACCGCTCCACCTGCATCATCTTCGCGGACGGCGCCGGCGCCGCGGTGGTCAGCGCCACCGCCGACGACGAGCCGGCCGGGATCGGGCCGGTGGTCTGGGGTTCGGCGCCGGAGAAGAGCGACGCGGTCCGCATCGAGGGCTGGCGCCCGTACGTCCAGCAGGAGGGGCAGGCGGTCTTCCGCTGGGCCACCACCGCGATCGCGCCACTCGCGCTGCAGGCCTGCGAACGGGCCGGGGTCGACCCTTCGGAGCTGGCCGCGTTCGTGCCGCACCAGGCCAACGCCCGGATCATCGACGGCATCGCCAAGCGGCTCAACATCCCCAACGCGATCATCGCGAAGGACATCGTCGAGTCCGGCAACACCTCCGCCGCGAGCGTGCCGCTGGCCCTGTCCAAGCTGGTCGAGCGCCGGGAGGTGCCCTCGGGCGCACCGGTGCTGCTGTTCGGCTTCGGCGGTGGCCTGACCTACGCCGGTCAGGTCATCCGCTGCCCCTGATGACCCCCTCGGCGCGTACGCGTCCAGGAGCGGCGGTCGGCGACGCCGTCCGCCGGAAACCCCGATGAAAGGAACCAACCGTAATGACCCGTGACGAGATCACCACCGGCCTCGCCGAGATCCTCGAAGAGGTTGCCGGGGTGAACCCGGACGACGTGGCCGAGGGGAAGTCCTTCACCGACGACCTCGACGTCGACTCGCTCTCCATGGTGGAGGTCGTTGTCGCCGCCGAGGAGAAGTTCGGCGTCAAGATCCCGGACAACGAGGTGCAGAACCTCAAGACCGTCGGTGACGCCGTCAGCTACATCGCGGCGCAGTCCTGATCATGAGTCGTCCCGACGTCGTCGTCACCGGGCTCGGCGCGACGACCCCGCTTGGCGGGGACGTCGCGTCGACCTGGGACGCCATGCTCGCCGGCCGCTCCGGGGTGAGTGCCCTCACCCAGGAGTGGGCCGCGCAACTGCCGGTCCGGATCGCCGCCCAGCTGGCCGTGGAGCCGTCCGAGGTGCTGGACCGGGTCCGGCTGCGCCGACTGGACCGTTCCGAAGCGATCGCCATCATCGCGGCGCAGCAGGCCTGGGCGGACGCCGGCCTCGCCGGCTCCGACCTCGACGGGGAGCGGCTGGCCGTCAGCGTCGGCTCCGGCATCGGTGGCGCCACCACCCTGCTCGCCCAGGACGACATCCTGGAGGCCTCCGGGCCACGGCGGGTCTCCCCGCACACCATCCCGATGCTGATGCCGAACGGTCCGGCCGCCTGGGTCGGGCTGGAGCTGGGCGCCAAGGCCGGCGTGCACTCGGTGGCCAGCGCCTGCGCCACCGGCGCCGAGGCCATCGCCCTCGGGCTGGACATCATCCGCGCCGGTCGTGCCGACGTGGTGGTGGCCGGCGGCACCGAGGCGGTCATCCACCCGCTGCCGATCGCCGGCTTCAGCTCGATGCGGGCCATGTCGACCCGCAACGACGACCCCGAGCGCGCCTCCCGCCCGTGGGACCGGGGCCGGGACGGCTTCGTCCTCGGCGAGGGTGCCGGCATCGTGGTGCTGGAGCGGGCCGAGCACGCGGCAGCCCGGGGCGCCCGGGTGTACGCGCGCCTCGCCGGTGCCGGCATCACCTCCGACGCGTACGACATCGTGCAGCCGCACGCCGAGGGTGAGGGCGCCATCCGGGCCATCGCCAAGGCGATTGCGGACGCGGACGTGGCGAAGCGGGACATCGTGCACGTCAACGCGCACGCCACCTCGACCCCGGTCGGGGACATGCTGGAGATCAGCGGGCTGCACAAGGCGCTCGGCGACCACCCGGTGCTGTCCGCGACGAAGTCGATGACGGGTCACCTGCTCGGTGCGGCCGGAGCGCTGGAGTCGATCGCCACCATCCTGGCGATCCGCGACAGTGTCGTCCCTCCGACGATCAACCTCGACGACCCGGAGCCAGGCCTCACCCTGGATGTCGCCGCGCACAAGGCCCGCCACATGGAGATCCCGGCCGCGTTGAACAACGCGTTCGGCTTCGGCGGCCACAACGTGGCGCTCGTCTTCGCCCGGCCCTGAGATCCCGCGGAAGGGCCCCTCCTCGTCGAGGAGGGGCCCTTCTGTCGTTCAGCCCCGGTTGCGGGGGTGCTGTTTCGCGGTGCGCTCGTTGCCGTGGCGGTAGTTGCCGGTCCAGCGGGCCATCACCAACTGCGGATCGTCGTCGACCTCGGCGAGGAACTCCGCGGCCCGAGCGCCGCGCAGCGTGCCGGCGACCCGTCCGTGGTGTGTGATCACCACAGTGCCGTCCGCCCGTTGCACGTGCCGGAATCCTTCTGCCACTCCCATGCCTGGAAGGTTGTCAGGCCGACCGAACCGAGGCGACCCGATTTTCGGCCCGTGAACGGCGGTCAGCTACTGGCGCAGGTCGTCGGCGGCAGGCCCGGCACGGTCACCGGGGACCGGCCGCCCGGCCGGGCCTTGCCGGCCAGCACGGCGGCCAGCCCGGTCATGGAGGCCCGGCTGGAGGAGTACGTGGCCAGCAGCGTCGGCGACTTCGCGCCGCTCAGCACGTACGGGGTGTCCATCGCGACAGTGACCGCCGCGTCGGCGCGCAGGTCGTTGGCGCCGTCGCCGTAGCCCACCAGGTGCACGATCGTGCCGCCGCTGGGCTTGACCTGCACCCCGGCGGCGGTCAGTGCGGCGGTGAGCACCGTCCGGGTGCCGTCGCGGCCACCGGAGGAGGTGACGGTGACCGGCCCGCGTACGGCTCCGCCGCAGGTGCCGCGCAGCACGGTGACGGCGGCGGTGGCCAGTGCGTCGGCCGCCGCGCGGTGCGCCGGGGCGTTGAGCGTGGACATCTGCCCGGCCGGGGTCTCCGCGAGCCGGAACTTCATGGTCAGCACCCGGGTGACCGCCTCGACGAGCCGGGCGCGTGGCAGTGAACCGCCGCGCAGCGCGGCGAGCAGCCCGTCGTACGCCTGGCCGACGTTCGGGGTCATCAGGATGAGGTCGTTGCCGGCGTTCAGCGCGCGGACGGCCGCCTCACCGGGAGCCCAGCGCTTCGCGGGTGGCATGTTCATCCCGTCGGTGATCACCACGCCCTTGAAACCGAGCTGACCCCGCAGGACGTCGGTGAGCAGCTTGTGCGAGAACGTCGCCGGGGTCCCCGGGTCGATCGCGCGGGCGTCCAGGTGACCGGACATCACCGCCATCGCCCCGGCGTCCATCCCGGCGGTGAACGGCGGCCACGCGCCGCTCCGCAACGCCTCGGCGGACTGGGTGAGCACCGGCAGGTCCTGGTGGGAGTCGTCGGCGCTGTGGCCGTGCCCCGGGAAGTGCTTCAGGGTGGCCGCGACCCCGGCCGCCTGGAGGCCACGGACGGCGCCGCCCACCTGCACCGCGGCCTGCTTCGGGTCCGAGCCGTACGACCGGGAGCCGATCACGGTGCTGCGGGTGGCCAGCACGTCGGCCACCGGGGCGAAGTCGACGTTGATCCCCATCGCCGCCAGCTCGGCGCCGGCGGCCTGCCAGGCGGCCTCGGTCAGCTTCGGGTCGCCGGCCGCGCCCGCCGCGAGGGCGCTGGGCAGCACGGTGACGCCGTCGGTCACGCGGGTGACGACGCCGTACTCCTGGTCGGTGCCGATCAGCAGCGGCGCCGGGCCGGCGGCGAGCCGACCGGCGGCGGTACGCAGCCCGGTGGTCAGCTCGTGCACCTGCTTCGGGTTGTCGACGTTCGTGGTCTCCTGGTTGCCCTTGGTCGGGTCGTCGGCGCTGAAGCCGACCAGGATCAGGCCACCCAGCCGATATTTGCTGATCATGTCGGCGGGGGTGTCGACCCCAGCGAGGGCCTGGTTGCCGGCGGCCGAGCCGGCCGAGACCTTGGTCGCGGAGTCGCCGTAGGCGTACGGCATCAGCACCTGACCGACCAGGTCCTCGTCGGACAGCGTGGCGACCAGCGCGGCGGCCCGGGCGGCCGGGTCCGTGGCTGGCGGCGCGACGGGTGCGCTCGGGGCTGCGGATGTGCCGACCGGGCTGGGCGTCGGCGCGGGGCGCTCGGGGTCGCTTGAGCAGCCGGAGACGAGCAGGGCGGTCAGGGCGGCGACTGCGACGGTGGCGCGCCACGGGCGATTCGACACGCCGCCCATCCCACCAGCTTCCCCCTTATCGGGGCAACTTGACCTTACCGGTCGCACCCTCCCGGGGGGTGCGGCCAGCGGATCGACGGTCGGGTCAGCCGACCCGGGTGAGCAAGGTCACCGGGGCGCCGTCCCCGGCGTACCGGTAGGGCTCCAGGTCGGCGTCCCAGGCGGTGCCGAGCGCCTTGTCGAGGGCGTGCGCCAGCGCCTCCGGGGCCCGCGAGGAGACCATCAGCGCCCGTAGCCGGTCCTCGCCGAGCTGGATGTCGCCGGCCACGCCGACGGTGGCCCGGAACAGGCCACGAGCCGGCACGTACATGAAGCGTTCACCGTCGACGCCGGCGCTCGGCTCCTCGGTGACCTCGAAACGGATCATGGGCCACTGCCGTAGGGCAGCAGCCAGCTCGGCGCCCGTTCCCGGACGACCGGTCCACCCGCACTCGGCCCGGCGTGCGCCGGGGTCGACGGGCTGAGCCGTCCACTGCAGGTTGACCGGCGCGGCTAGGACGCGCGCGATCGCCCACTCGACGTGTGAGCACACGGCGAGCGGGGTCGAGTGGACGTATACGACGCCACGCGTTGGCACGGTGACCTCCCGGAGAGCGAGGTGCGTCTTCCCCTACGACCTCGTCCACCCAGGTGGTTCCTGCAACACATGATTACTCCTGTGACGGGTGGTGCGCCAGGGAATCGGAAAAATCGCCGGGTGGAATAGCCGGACGGGTGGTCGCCGTTGCCTCTCAGGACACCGCGACAACCAGCGTGATGTCGTGGTCATGTACAGTTCCACCGGCGGCTTATGCCGCGTTACACCTTCGCGAGCCGAGTCAAGTGCGGCCCGCACACAGCCCCCGGACGTCCAGTCCTCCCGTACGTCTTGCAAGGAGTACCTCCGTGGCGAGCAACACCTCTAAGACCGCGCGCGCGTCCGTCCGGGCCGGCCAGGCTGGCCAGGGTGGCGCCCTCAGCGTGCTGGGCGAGTTCAAGTACCTCATCCCGCTCAACGGCGGCAAGCACGCCTACGTGCGGAACCTGACCAACGGCAAGACCGCGCACCTGCGTACGGACTCCGACGCCTTCGTCGAGGAGATCCGCGTGCTGGCCGCCGCCGGCCACGCCGCCAAGATCCGGGCGGAGATCAACAACCTGGCTGCCACCCACCCGGGTGACGGCTGGGAGGCCACCGAGAAGCGCCTGGTCGCGGCCGGCGTCTTCGAGGGCTGAGCTCTCCCCCCACCGCAACACGTAAAGCGCCCGCCGGGAGTCCCGGCGGGCGCTTTCGCGTGTCCGGCGTGAGATCGAAAAGGCCACGGTCGAGCGCGTCAGGGCGGGTTCAGCCCGGATCGAGCAGAGCGACCTCACCGGTGGCCAGGTCGTAGAGGCCACCGACCACGGCCACCCTTCCGGCGGCGATCGGCCCGGCCAGCAGGTCGTCAGCGCGCAGCGTGCCCACCGTTCGCCGGACATGCCGGCGGATCGCCAGCGGATGCACCGCCGGGTCGTCGATCCCCACCTCGGTCACCGCCGGGGCGATCTCGTCCACCAGGTGCGCCAGCGACCCCCCGGGACGTTGCCCGCTGCGCAGCGCGTCCACCGCCGCGCCCACCGCGCCGCACCGCTCGTGGCCGAGGACCATCACCAGCGGTACGCCGAGCTGGCCGACCACGTACTCGATCGAGCCGCACACCGCGCGGTCGAGGACATGCCCACCGGTACGGATCACGCAGATCGCGCCGAACGTCTGGTCGAAGATCGCCTCCAGCGGCACCCGGGAGTCGATGCAGCCGAGCACCACCGCGTACGGCTGCTGATCGCCGGAGGCGGCAGCGGCGGCGGTGACGTCGTGTCCGTGGATCGGCTGGCCGCTGACGAACCGCCGGTTGCCGGAGAGCAGGTCGGCCAGCGCGGCGCGGGGCGTACCCCCGGCCTGCCGTCCCTGCCCCGCCGCCCCGCCCATGGACGCCCCCGACGACCCCATGCCGTACAGCTTGGTCCCCCGCCGACGACCACGGGCGCGGTCGGGAATGTTAGCCCCGGCGCGATTGACGTGGTCTGATGGCGGGTAGCCCGTGTTACCGCCGGGTATCCCGGTGCTGGTGATGCTGGGCGGCCCTGGGAGGCGGCGATGCCGGAGCGGTTCGAGGTGGGTCTGCCGGACGGTGTGCGGCTCAACGTCGAGGTCACGGGGCCGACGGACGCCCCGGTGACCGCCATCCTGCTGCACGGTTGGACGCTGGACGGGCGCGCCTGGCACCGACAGGTCGACGCGCTCACCGCGGCGCCACTCGGCGGGGCGGTGCGGGTGGTCACCTACGACGCGCGGGGGCACGGCCGCTCCAGCTGCATGGCGCTGCCCACGGCCACACTGGCCCAGCTGGGTGACGACCTGGCCGCGGTGATCGACGCGGTGGCGCCTCCCGGGCCGGTGCTCCTCGTCGGGCACTCGATGGGCGGCATGACGATCATGGAGTACGCCCACCGCCACCCCACGCACTTCGCCGCCCGTACGGCCGGGCTGGTCTTCGTCTCGACCACCGCCGAGGGGCACACGCACACCGTCTACGGGCTCTCGCCGCGGATCGCCCGGTTGATCCGGCTGGCCGAGACGACCGGAGCCGGAGTGCTCGCCCGGTGCGGGTCGTGGCGAGCGCCCCGGGCCCTGCTGAACGCGCTGCAACCGAGCATCCGGTGGATGCTCTTCGGCGACCACTGCGAGCCCTCCGACATCCGCCTGGTGACCTCCGCGGTGGCTCGTGCCTCGCTGCGCTCGATCGGCGGGTTCCGCGCCTCCATCGGCACCCAGCACCGACTGGACACCCTCGCCGCGTTGGCCCACCTGCCGGCCGCCGCCCTGGTCGGCGACCGGGACCGACTGACCCCACCGCCCTGTGCCGAGTCGATCGCGGCGGCGCTGCCGGCCACCGAGCTGACCGTCTGCCCGGGTGCCGGGCACATGCTGATGATGGAGCGCCCGGACGAGGTCAACGCCGCCCTCAGCGGCGTACTGCGTCGGGTGCTCGCCGCACCGCAGCGCGGGGTGACGCCCGCCGGGACGGGCGTCTGAGCGCGTTCCCGCACCTCGGGCGCGGCGGGCCGGGCCGGGGGCCGTACCCTTCTGCGGTTGGCTTGCGCGGTTTCCGCCGCCTGCCGGCGACCTTCGAAGGAGCGTGCGTTGACCGACCAGACCGGCCTGGAGCAGGAGATCGCCGTCGAGCAACGCCACCTCGACCGGGTGTACGCCCGACTCGCCGAACTACGGCAGTCGGCGGTCCGCGCCGAGCGTGACGGCTACCGGATGGCTCGGGTGGGCACGCACGGGGCGCTGGTCGAGCGCGACGCGATGGTCTTCCACGCGGCGCAGCGGCGGCACACCCTGGACGCCGAGCACGAGGGGCTGGTCTTCGGCCGGCTGGACCTACGCGACAGTCAGGTGCTGCACGTCGGGCGCCTCGGCATCCGCGACGAGGACGCCCGCACGCTGGTCGTCGACTGGCGGGCACCGGCCGCTGCCGCCTTCTACCAGGCCACCCCGGCGCAGCCGCTGGACGTGGTGCGCCGCCGCACGATCCAGTCCCGCGCCGAGCGGGTCACCCGCATCGAGGACGACCTGCTCGACCCGAACGCCGCGCCGGAGGGCATGACGGTCGTCGGTGACGGTGCGCTGCTGGCCACCCTGTCCAAGGCCACCGGCCGGGGCATGCGGGACATCGTGGCGACCATCCAGCGGGAACAGGACGAGGCGATCCGCTCCCCCGGCTCCGGGGTCACGATCGTCGCGGGCGGCCCCGGCACCGGTAAGACCGCTGTCGCCCTGCACCGGGCCGCCTTCCTGCTCTACTCCGACCGCAGCCGGTACGCGGGCGGCGGCATCCTGGTGGTCGGCCCGTCGTCGGTCTTCGTGGAGTACATCGGCTCGGTGCTGCCGTCGCTGGGCGAGGACACCGCGACCCTGCACTCGCTGGGCACCCTGTTCCCGGGCATGAGCGCCACCCGCACCGACCCGCCCGAGGTGGCGGCGGTGAAGGGCTCGCTGCGGATGCGTCGGGTGCTGGAGCGGGCTGCCCGCGACGCGGTGCCGGGCGGCCCGGGTGAGCTGCGGATGCTCTACCGGGGCACGCTGCTGCGGCTGGACCGGACGGCACTGGACCGGATCCGGGACCGCGCGTTGCAACGGGGTGCCCGCCGCAACGAGGTGCGCCGGGCCGGCTTCGACGGGGTGTTCGCCGCGCTCTGGGCGCAGGCCCGTGAGGTGGGCATTCGACTGCCGGACCAGCGGACCTTCGAGGCGGAGATCGCCGAGCGGTCGGAGTTCCGGGAGTTCCTCAAGGCGTGGTGGCCCCGGCTGCACCCTCGACACGTTCTGGGCTGGCTGGCGCAGCCGGACCGGATGCGCCGGTACGCCGGGGGGATCCTCTCCTCCGCGGAGATCCGGCTGCTCAGCGCCGCGTACCGGCACCTGGACACGACCGGGCTGACCATCGCCGACATCGCGCTGCTGGACGAGCTGGACTCCCTGCTCGGCAAGCCGGCGCAGTCGGCCAAGGCCCGGCGCGACCCGTTCCAGCTGGCTGGCGGCGTACGCGAGTTGAGTACCCTCGGCGAGCGGCAACGGGCCGCCCGTGCGGCGGCGCGCGAGCGCCCGGAGGACTACCGGGACTACGCGCACGTGGTCGTGGACGAGGCGCAGGACGTCTCACCGATGCAGTGGCGGATGGTCGGTCGACGTGGCCGTCTGGCCTCCTGGACGGTGGTCGGCGACCCCGCCCAGACCGCGTGGACCGGGGACCCCGACGAGCTGGACCGGGCCCGGGACCAGGCGCTGGGTCGGCGCAAGCGGCACGATTTCACGCTCACCACCAACTACCGCAACTCCTCGGAGATCTTCGCGGTGGCGGCGGCGGAGATCCGCCGGCTCTATCCTGACCTGCCGCTGCCGACCGCGGTCCGCTCCACCGGGGTCGACCCGGTCGAGCTGGTGGTGCCCCCGAGCGGGTTGGAGACCGCGACAGTGGAGGCGGCCGCCGGCCTGCTGGCCGAGGTGGAGGGCACCGTCGGCGTGATCACGCCGGTTCCCCGCCGCGACGAGGTCGCCGGCTGGGTCGCCGCACTCGGCGCGCCGAGGCTCCAGGTGGTCACCAGCCTGGAGGCCAAGGGCATGGAGTACGACGGGGTCGTCCTGGTCGCCCCGAGCGAGATCCGGGCGGATCCGGGTGCCGGGGTGCGCACCCTGTACGTGGCGCTCTCCCGGGCCACGCAGCGCCTCACCACCATCGACCCGACCGGCTGATCCGTGCTGGCGAGCCGCCGGCGAGAGTTGCCGCCCCTACACTTGCATACATAGCGATGTGAACATACATTTGACCGGGTCCCGGCTGGCGGCGGAGGGTGGTTCTCGTGGGCGCAGGTCATGACCACCACCACGGGTCCGTCGCCAATGCCGCACACCAGCACCGGGGCCGCCTCTGGGCGGCATTCGGGCTGCTCGCCACCCTGATGGTGGTCGAGGCGGTAGCCGCCCTGCACACCGGCTCGCTCGCCCTGCTCTCCGACGCCGGGCACATGTTCACCGACGTGCTCGGCATCGGGATGGCGCTCGCCGCGATCACCGCGACCCGGCGGGCCACCGGCGACCCGCAGCGCACCTTCGGGCTCTACCGACTCGAGGTGCTCGCCGCGCTGGCCAACGCCGTCCTGCTCTCCGGCGTCGCGATCTACGTGGTGATCGAGGCGATCCGCCGCTTCGGCGACCCGCACGAGGTCATCGCCGGCCCGATGCTCGCGGTGGCCGTGCTCGGCCTGCTCGCCAACATCGCCGCCTTCGCCCTGCTCCGCGCCGGAGCCCGGGAGAGCATCAACCTTCAGGGTGCCTACCTGGAGGTGCTCGGCGACCTGCTCGGCTCGGTCGGCGTGATCGGCGCCGCACTGCTCATCACCGTCACCGACTGGTGGTGGGCCGACCCGCTGGTCGCCGTCGCCATCGGCGTGTTCATCCTCCCGCGCACCTGGCGGCTGGCACGGGCTGCCGTCCGCATCCTGGTGCAGGCCGCCCCGGAGCACCTCCAAGTGACCGCCGTGCACGACCGACTGGCCGCGGTCCCCGGTGTGGTCGAGGTGCACGACCTGCACGTCTGGACGCTCACCTCCGGCATGGACGTGGCCTCCGCACACCTGACCATGGCACCCGGGGCGGAGGTCGGCGCGGTGCTCACCGCCGCGCGTACGGCCCTGCACGACGACTTCCGGATCGAGCACGCGACGTTGCAGATCGAGCCGGGCGCCGCCTCGGGAGCGTGTGGCTCGATCGAGTGGTGACAGCAGCCTCTCGTGACGACGCACGCACCGTCCGTCACATTGGCTGCAGCCACCCCACCGGCACCGGTAGGCTCGGTCCCGGCCTCCACCAGGCGGCGCCCTCCCGGCGCCGGTGGTGGTCGCCGCCTAATCGCCCGCGAGGGCGAACCGGGGAACCACGTACCTGGGGTGCATCCGCGTCAGCGGTAGGGATCTTCCGTCCCGAACCCGTCAGCTAACCCGGTCGGCGGCTGACGGAAGGACATGCACAGTGGCACCAGCACGACCACCCGCCGCCCGACTGGCGGCCCTGATCGTCGCGATGTTCGCCCTCGGCGTCGCGCTCCCGGCCGGCACCGCCTCGGCCGCTCCACCGACCGGCCTGCGGGCCGCCGCCCCCGACTCCGACGAGGAGGGTGGCACCCCCGCGCTGCGAGCCCAACTCGAGGCGGCCAGCAAGGGCTACCTGGACGCGAAGCGCGCCCTGGCCGCCTCGGTGCAGCGGCAGCAGCAGCTCACCACCCAACTGAAGACCATCGAGGTCGAGCTCAACCAACGCAGCGGCAAGGTCGGCGAGATCGCCGGCGTCGCGTACCGCACCGGCCGGCTCAGCGCGATGTCGGCGCTGCTCAACAGCGACAGCCCGGAAGGCTTCATGGACCGGGCAGCCGCACTGGACGCGGTGGCCGCCAACGAGGACCGGGTGCTGCGCGACCTGCTCAGCAGCAAGGACCAGGCCAACCGCACCCAGGTCGCCCTGAACGGTGAGATCAACGAGCAGCGCAAGCAGGTCGCGGTGATGGCCAAGCGCAAGGAGCAGGCCGAACGGGCCTTGACGGTGGCCACCACCCCCAAGCCGCAGCCCGCCGCCGACACCGACTCCAACCGGGGCACCTCCGCCGCCAACGCGAAGGCCGCGCCGCGCAACTCCGACGGCTCCTGGCCGTCGGAGACGTGCAGCGTCAACGACCCCACGCCGGCCAGCGGCTGCATCACCCCGCGCACCCTGCACGCCCTCAACCAGGCCAAGGCGGCCGGCTTCACCCGGTACGTCTCCTGCCACCGACCCAGCGGCTCCGGCGAACACCCGAAGGGCCGGGCCTGCGACTTCGCGGCCCAGACGGGCGGCTTCGGCGGCGACGCCACCGGCGGCGACAAGACGTACGGCAACAACCTGGCCGCGTACTTCATCCGCAACGCCGACCGGCTCGCCGTGCTGTACGTGATCTGGTACAGGCAGATCTGGCTGCCCAGCAGCGGATGGAAGTCCTACAGCGGGGCGGGTGGCGACCCGTCCAGCGACCACACCAACCACGTGCACCTGTCGGTCTACTGATCCGGCCGTTCCCCAAAGTGTGTGATGCCTGTGAGTCATCAAGATGACTCACAGGCATCACGTTCGTCCGGGCAGCGCTGTCCGACCGGGCTACGTCGCCGGGCGTACCCCTGATGTCGTCGCTCGTCGGACGACCCGGCGGCGGTCGGCGGGCAGCATCGCGGTATGCCTCGGATCCCACCCAGCGCCCGCAAGGGGCTGCTCACCCTGCACCTGGTCACCTCGCTGGGCTGGCTCGGCGCCGACCTGGTGCTGCTCACCCTCGGCATCGCCGTGCAGCGTGGCGCCGACCCTGCGGTGCTCTACCCGGTCGGCGCGCTGGTCGGCACCGTCCTGTTCGCGCCGCTGAGCGTCCTGGTCTGGCTCATCGGTGTCGCCAGCTCGCTGCTCACTCCGTGGGGCCTGCTGCGCTACCGGTGGGTGGTGGTCAAGCTGGTGCTCACCACGGTGATGGTCGGGCTGGTGCTGTTCCTGCTCACCCCGAATCTGCGGCACGCCGGAGCGGTGGGCGCCGCCCTGCCCGCACGGGACCGCGCCGACCTGGTGATCGCCCCCGCGGTGTCGACCAGCCTGATGATCATCGCGACGGTGCTGTCCACGTACAAGCCGTGGGGACGGCGTCCCGCCGCCCAGCCCGCACTGGCGGGCCGCGCCCGCAACCGGTGACCCCACTGCCGTCCCGCGCTCGGGTCAGGCTGGGGGCGGCGGGTCACCGGTGCGGTCGAGGGCAGCGCCGAGGCGGGTGGCCAGGGCGAGGTGGGCGGCCCGGGCCTGACGGAACGCGTACCGGAACAGCGGGGTCGGCGCGGTCAGGGTGATGTCGACGTCGATCCGGGTCAGGCCGTCCGGCTCGGGGCGCAGCCGGGTGTGGTTACGCACGGTGGTGGCGGGCCACTGGCGGGCCACCATGACGATCTCGTCGTCCTCGCTGATCAGCACGTCCGCGTGGTAGGTGGTCCGGAAGCGCAGCGGGCCGGCCGCCAGCCGGTCGTTGATCGTGTAGCTGGCCTGCGCACCGGGTCGGGGCGGCAGTCGGCGGACCCGGACGATCAACGGGTGCAGCTCACCCTGCCGGGTCAGGTCGCTGAGCAGCGCCGCCGCCTCGGCCGGCGAACACCGGGCCTGCACGGTGTAGCTGAAGGTATCGCTGCTGAGCACACCGTCTCCCGCCGTCGATGGTCGCACGATCGTCCCGTACCGATGTCTGGCTGGCAATGTCCGAGGGCCGGCCCGGGCCGGCCCGATGACACGCCCAGTCACCGTTTGGCGCATTAAGGTCGTTCAGTGAGGAATCACCCGACCGCGCTGGAGGCGGACATCATGAACGGCGACGATCCGGTGAGCGGGCACGTGATGGTCTTCGCGCCCACTCCACAGCTGACCGTGACCGTCGACCAGCCGAACGACCACCCCGAACTGCACCTGCACCCCGGCGGGCAGGGCGTCTGGCAGGCCCGGATGGTGATGTCGCTCGGTGTCGAGGTGGTGCTCTGCGCCGCCCTCGGCGGCGAGATCGGCCAGGTGCTGGAGCCGCTGCTGGTCAGTGAGGGCGTGGACCTCAAGGCGGTGGCCCGTGATTCCGGCAGCGGCGGGTACGTGCACGACCGCCGGGACGGCTCCCGGCAGGAGATCGCCGACGTGCCCGGTCAGCCGTTGAGCCGACACGAACTCGACGAGCTGTACAACCTGGCCCTCGGCGAGGGCCTGTCGGCCGCGGTGAGCATCCTCAGCGGGCCGAACGAGCCGTGGCTCGTGCCTGCCGACCTGTACCGACGCTTCGCCGCCGATCTCAGCGCCAACGGCGGTCGGGTGGTGGTCGACCTCTCCGGCGATCACCTCGGGTCGGCGCTGGAGGGCGGCGTCTTCTTCCTCAAGGTGAGCCACGAGGAGCTGATCCGCGACGGCCGCGCCCGCAGCGACGACATCGTGGAACTGACCCGGGCCATGTACGAGCTGCACGCGGCGGGCGCCGAGACGGTGGTGGTGAGCCGGGCCGACCAGCCGGCACTCGCGCTCATCGACGGGGAGTTGTTCGAGGTCGAGATGCCCCGGTTGGAGGCCGCCGACCCGCGCGGCGCGGGCGACTCGATGACCGCCGGGGTGGCGGCCGTCGTGGCCGGCGGCGGGGACATCCGGACCGCCATCCGGACCGGGGCCGCGGCCGGCGCGCTGAACGTCACCCGGCACGGCCTGGGCACCGGACGACTGGACTCGATCACCGGCCTGGTGGAACGGGTCCGACTGGTGCCGGCGGACAGCCGGCAGCAGGAGCGGACCACCCCGGACGAGCTGGCCGACCGGGCGGTCGACCGATGACCCTGCGGGTGCTGATCACGAACGACGACGGGATCGCCGCGCCGGGCATCCAGGCACTGGCCTGGGCTGCCCGGCAGCGGGGCCTGGACGTGGTGGTCGCCGCCCCGCTGGAGGAGGCGAGCGGCACCAGCGCCGCGATGAGCGCCGTGGAACGGGACGGACGGGTGGTCGTGAACGACCACCCGCTGCCCGACCTGGAGGGCGTGCCGGCGTACGGGGTCGGCGGCTCACCGGGCTTCATCACGCTGATCGCCCTGCACGGCGCGTTCGGCCCACCGCCATCGGTGGTGCTCTCCGGCATCAACCGTGGTGCCAACGCCGGCCGGGCCGTGTTGCACTCCGGGACGGTGGGGGCCGCCTTCACCGCCGCAACGAACGGGTGCCGGGCGATGGCGGTCTCCCTGGACGTGCTCTCCGCGGGCGAGGCGACGGCGGCGAGCGGTGGCGCGGCGGTGGACGCGGCCGCCCGGGTACGCGACGCCGAGCGGCACTGGAGCACCGCGGCGCGGGTCGCCCTGGACCTGCTCCCCCGGTTGACGTCCGCACCGATGGAGAGCGTGCTCAACGTGAACGCCCCGGACCTGCCGCACGGACGACTGCGCGGGGTGCGGCGAGGCACGCTGGCCAGCTTCGGTCAGGTGCAGATGACGGTGGCCGAATCCGGCCACGGCTTCGTCCGCACCTCACTGGAGGAGCCGGGGCAGGCCGCCCAGCCGGGCACCGACGTGGCGTTGCTGGCCGCCGGGTATGCGTCGGTGACGGCCATCCGGGCGGTCACCGAAGCAACCGACATCGACCTGACCGGGCTGGACGAGCAGCCCTGACCGGAATGCCCGGTGCGCTCAGGCGCCGGGCAGCACTTCGGGGGTGGCGGCACCGGCGAAGTAGGGCTCCGGGGCGCCGAACAGGCCGAGCAGACCGGTCACCCAGAGCTGTCGGTGCACGAACCGGCTCGGCTGCGTGACCACCAGCTTGACGTCGCTGACCTCGGCCGTCTGGAAGCCGGCGACCATGGCGCTGATGCCGACGGAGTCGATGAAGGTGACCAGCCTCATGTTCAGCTCGATGCGGAGTGGGCGGCCCTTGGCCAGCACCTCCGCGATCGCCTCGCGCACCTCGTACGCGGTGTCCACGTCGATCTCGCCCCGCGGGGCGATCTCCACCACACCACCGGACAGAACCGACTTCACGATCGACAGGCTCACGCGAGCACCTCCACCCGCCCGTCCCCCGGGCGCCTCATCAGTACGCGGGCCGCGACCGAGAGTATTCCTCCGACGGCCTCGGTCGCCACCCCTCGGGATGAGTAATTCGCGGATCCGGACCCACAAAGCCGCCCATATCCGTACTTTTCAGTATCTGATTACTCAACACTTTTCGTTATCTGACCCTCGGCGATCAGTCGGGACCGACGCGCCGCGGACAAGGGTAGCCGCCCGGACCCGACAGGCCCGACAACCGGACCACCACCCACGCCCGCCCCGTGCGCCACCGGCGTGTCGCCGCGAACGCCCGCCCTGATCGGCACCCGTGGTTGCCGACGCGCCCTAGCATCGGGCCGGGACACCCACCGTGACGGAGAGGACCTTCGATGATCAAGCGACTTGCGGGGCTGGCTGGCGTCGGCGTCTTGCTCGCCCTCGTACTGGCCTGCGGTTTCGGCGGTGGAGGCGACGATGACGACGATGACGACGACTTCGCCCGGGGCGTCGCCGTGACAGTGGTGCGCTGAGTTCCTCCGAGCCAGGGCCGGCCGGGTTTGCGCTCGGGCGGCCCTGGGCACTGCGGGGTAGGCGAACCGTGACGCGCTGAACAGACGCCGAAGTCCGAAGTGGCCGGCGGCTTCGGCACCCGAGGAGGTAACCACGATGTTCGGAACCAACCTGCTGGACCGCCGCAGCAAGCCGGAGCGGATCGCGGACCAGGCCTGGGAGCACCTGCTCTCGGCCGTGAGCTCCGCCGGAGACAGTGTGCGGGACACCGCCCGGTCGGCCCGTCGCAACAGCGGCGACCTTGCCGATGGCGCGGGTGACCTGGTGGGCTCCGCCGCCGAGGAGGCACGTCGGCGTGCCTCGCTGGCCTTCGACGCGCTCGCCGGCCGCCAGCCGGCACTGCCCTGGACGCTGCTGATCGGTGCCGCGCTCGTGGGCGCGGCGGTCGGCTGGGCCGTCGGGTCCGCCGCGCGGGCCGCCGGCAGCCACGACGACCGCGCTGTCGACGACGTGGAGTTCGTCGACGTCGACCGCCCCAACTCCCCCGCGGTCTGATCAACCGCTCTCCCCGCACCACCACGGGCCCCACTCGACCACGGTCGAGCGGGGCCCAAGCCATCCCCAACCCCCACCCCACCCCCCACCCCGTCGATCATGGAGTTGTGGTGGGCGAATTGCTCATTCTCGCTACCTTTGTCCACCAC
>NZ_JAGPYA010000072.1:0-31088 GCF_018070245.1 Micromonospora sp. M61
GGTCGTCATGCGCACCGACGACCTGTGGCCGACGCCGTGGACTCTGGAGCAGTTCGGTGCCCTGTTCGACAACCAGCCCTTCGGCCGCTGGTACCTCAACACCCTGCTGGTGTCCGCGGCGTCCACGGCGGTGGCACTGGTCTGCGCCGCCCTGGCCGGTTACGCGCTGGCCCGGCTGCGGTTCCGCGGTGCGCAGGGCTTCACCGTCACGGTGCTGCTCACCTACGTGATGCCGGGTGCGCTGCTGTTCATCCCGCTGTACCAGATGCTCATCGGAGCGCGGCTCACCGACTCGTTGTGGTCCCTGGTGGTGACGTATCCGACCTTCACGCTTCCATTCGCCACGTGGCTGCTGGTGGGGTATTTCTCGTCGATCCCCGTCGAGTTGGAGGAGGCCGCGCTGGTCGACGGCTGCAGCCGCGTCCAGGCGTTCGGGAAGGTGGTGCTGCCACTCGCCAAGCCAGGGCTGCTGGCGGTCGCGCTCTTCACCCTGACCAACGCCTGGAACGAGTTCCTCTTCGCCTTCGTGTTCATCACGAAGGACGAGTACAAGACGCTGCCGGTGGGGATGCAGTCGATGATCGCCGGAGACGTCGTGCCCCAGGGACAACTCGCCGCCGCGTCGCTGCTCGTCAGCATCCCCGTGGTCGTCATGTACGCCTTCGGGCAGCGCTTCCTGACCGAAGGGCTCACCGCAGGCGCGGTGAAGGGCTGACCTCAACGAGGGTCGCACCGGCAACGAGACGGACCCGTCCGAGCGTTCGCCGCCGCCACCGCATCTCGACCAGTGCCGCTCGGTCGAGATGCGGTGGTGGGCCGGGCCTGTCCGCTAGTCGGCGCTGACGGCCAGGGCGCCGCTCACGGTGTCCACATACCAGCGCTGGTACTGCTCCGGCCGCCAGCCGCGTTGCCGGACGAGCCAGTCGAAGTTGCGGACGTCCTGGGCCAACCAGAGGATGTCGGCCACCTGTTCGACGTCCAGGTCGGGGCGGAGGCCCCCGGTGCCGACGAGTTCCGCGGCGAACATGGCCATGCCGCGGCGGCGGTCGTCGACGTTCTTGCGCCAGATCTCGGCGGCGTCCGGATCGGCCGTGGCAGCCCCGGCCAGCGCGAGCATCACCTGAGCCTGTCGTGCGTTGACCTCGGCCAGATGGCGGGCGTAGCGGGTGAGCTTGGCGCGGGGATCGGCGAGTGCGCGGATCTCCGCGACGAAGGGCCGGTCCGGCAGGGCCACCGGTTCGTCGTCGCCGGCCAGGGTGACGTCGACCAGTTCGGAGAGCAGTTGCCGCTTGCTGCCGAACACCGCGTACAGGGTCTGGACCGCGACGCCGGCTTCCACGGCGACAGCGGTCAGTGGTGTGGCCGCGTAGCCAGGGTCGACGAACAGCCGGCCAGCCGCTTCGAGGATCGCTCGCCGGGTCTGTCGGGCCTGCTCCTGTCGGCGCGAAGAGTCATAACGTCTCTTGACAACCACCTCTCAAGTGTAGTGCTCTATTGGATAGAGTCTCACTCTATCGAGAGGCGGCGGCCATGCCGTTCGGTGTGTTGCAGGAGATGCCCGGCGTCAGCGAGGCGGAATACCGGCAGGTAGAACGACACCTCGGGCCGGACCGGCCCCCGGGCCTCCTCGCCCATGTCGCCGGGCCGACAGAGGACGGCTGGCGGATCATCAACATCTGGCAGGACGAAGCGGCATTCCGCCGGTTCCAGTCCGAACGGCTGGTCCGGGCCGCTGGCCTGGCGGCACAGGAGGACGGCTTCGACCCGACGAAGGCGGCTCACTTCCGCTCGATGAGCGTCGACGGCACCGAGATGCCGTTCTGATGGCCGACACCGCCAGCCTGCGGACCCGCGGCGCCGCTTTCTGGGCGGGAGCGGCAGCTGGCTGGATTCGCCACGCCGATCGGCAGGACGGAACCGGCCGACCGCTGGGCGCAGCGGCCATGGATCGACTGGCCGCACGACCCGCCGAACGCGTCCTCGATGTGGGCTGCGGCTGCGGCGGCACCACGGCCGAGATCGCCGCCGCGGTCGGCGAGACCGGCGCGGCGATCGGTGTCGACATCGACGAGGCGATGGTGACCGCCGCTCGGCGCCGGTTCCCCGCCGACGGGCACCCGGGCATCCAGTTCCACGTGGCCGACATCGAGACTCTCGATGTCGTGCCGGGTGGCCCGTTCGACGCGGCGTTCTCCCGAATGACCCTGATGCTGTTGGCGGACCCGGTTGCCGGCTGCCGCACGATCCGGCGATCACTGCGCCCGGGAGGGCGCCTCGCCGCGACCGTCTTTCGCGACAGCGGCGTCAACCCGTGGCTGTCCGCGGCGATGCTCGGTGCCGCACCGCACCTCGGACCGCTACCACCGCTCCCGGTCGGTGACGAGCCCGGTCCGTTCGCGTTCGCCGATCCGGCCCGGCTCGTCCGGATCCTCACCAGCGCCGGCTTCACCGCCGTCACGATCACGCCGTGCGATGTCGCAGTGGAGACTCCGGACGACGCCGACACGGTGGCCGAGTGGCTTATCGAGGTCGGCCCGGCCGGTGCCGCGTACCGGGCGGCTCCGCCGGCTGGGCAGGCTTCGGCCCGGGCGGGAGTCGCCCGGCTGCTCGGCCGGTTCCGTGAGCCTGGCGTCGGCTACCGGCTGCCCACCGGCCTCTGGCTCGTCGCCGCAACCTCAGTCGGGGCTGACAACCCGTCCGCCACCCACCAACAACCACGTCAGGACGAAACCCGATGAGAACGATCCGTCTGCTCGCGCCGGCCGTCTGCCTCGTGCTGGCTGCGACGGCGTGCAACGACGCGCCCGAGCCCGGGGCTGCGGCGCCGGACAGCCCCACCACAACCGCCGCCGCGTCCAGCGCGGCCGGATCCACTCCGGACGGCGGCTCCACGCAGGTGTCGGCGAAGGAGGTGTGCGCCTACCTGGACGGCCAGTTGCCGACCCTGAAGGGAATCGGGTCCGAGACGGGCGTCATGGCCAACCTCACCGTGAACCTCTATTCCTGGTACGAGAAGCAGGGCCTCGTGCCGACCGGCCGGCAGATCGACGACCAGACCCGACAGGAATGCCCGGCAACCCGGACCGAGGTGCTGAAACTCGCCGGCATGGAGAGCTTCGAACGGCTGTAGCCGCTGCGGGCCGGCCATGACCTCGGCAATGGGCTTCACCGCGGCGGCCGCTGGTCAGCGCCAGGCCATGTTGATGGCCCGCTCGAAGTTGACGTAACCGGCGCGGGCGAAGGCCTTTGCCATGGGTACGTTGCCCAGGTCGGTGGCCGCGCGGATGCGTGGGACGTCCTCGGCGGCGAGGGTTCGGGTGCCTTCGGCGAGGAGGCCGTCTACGTACCCGTGGCCCCGGTGCTCGGGGACGACGCCGAGATAGGCGATCACCGGGTGGTAGGCGTTGCGCGCCGGAATGACGAACCCGACCGGGTCGCCGTTCTCGCCCAACGTGCCGATGCGCCACCACTCACGAGGACTGGAGTACGTGGCGAGTTCCTGCTCGTAGTGCTTGAGCGCGGCCTCGTGGGGCGACATCTGCGCAAGGTCGGTACGGCTGTGTGCGTCCAGGGTCCCGTCCAGGGCGCGGGTCATCAGCGCGACCAGTTCGTCGGTGTCCAGGGCCGGGCGGAAGACCAGTCGCTGGTCGGGCGTGGGCAGGCCGGCCGCGGGGCGCCACTCCAGGCGTAGCCGTTCGACCGTCAGGCGTGCGCCGGTGCTCTCGAGAACGCCCATCCTGGTCCGCACCGCCCGGTACGTGTCCGGGTCCTCGCGCCAGTCGGCGGGGATGAAGCGGCCGTATTCGGGAGGGACCGCGCCGGGTGCCAGGACCTGCCTCGCGGCGGTTTCGTACAACGCCTGCGCCACCTCGGTGAGGTCTTCGGCACCGTCGTCGACGTCGAGGATGTCCAGCAGCAGCGGAGCGGTGTCGTCGCCGCGACCCCACCAGGCGACCCTGGCGAGCAGGCGGTCGCCGCGCAGGGCCACCCACATCCACTCCGGTCGGCGGCGCTTGGCGGCGAGGTCGTCGTCGAGCTCGTGGTTGATGGTGTACGGCAGGCGGTTGAACAGGGCGATCTCGTCCGGCCCGGTGATCGGACGGATGGTGACGCCGCTGGGGGATGTGCTCATGCGGGCTCGTTCCCGGTCTGTGCGCGCGTGTAGGTGAGGAAGAGAGCCCCACTGTCCAGAACGGTGTGGTCGGTCAGGCGCCAGGTGGTTGGCGCGAAGACGGCGTCGCGGCCGAACAGCGGGATGCCGGCGCCGATGGTCAACGGGGCAAGCTTGATGATCAGCTGGTCGATCTCGGGGTAGAGGGCACCGGCCAGGGCGCCGCCGCCGATCACCCAGACGTCCCTGCCGTCGTGGCGCTTCAGCTCTCGTACGGTGGCAATGGGGTCCTCGGCGATGACCTCGACGGCCGGGTCCGGGCTGGCGCCCAGCGTGCGGGAGAACACCAGGTGGCGCAGATGCGGGTACGCGTCGGTCACGCCTGCCTTCAGGCCCACCTCGTAGGAGTGGCGCCCTTCCAGCACGGTGTCGAACCGGCTGCCCTGGTCGGTGATGCCGAACGCCTGCCGGGCCGGACCGGGCAGGGTCTCCGGATATTCGCCGACGAGGTGGCGCAGGTAGTCGTCCGGGATGGGCCAGAAGCCGTCGGGGCCGGTGGGGTCGGCGCCGTCGGGACCGGCGATGAAACCGTCCAGGGTGGCGGCGATGTAATACACGAGCTTGCGCACGACGATCTCCTCGTTAAGGTGCCTGATGCTGTTCCGCTCCGACGTCCCTCAGCCTGCCCGGCGAGGCCCCGGGCTACAAGATCACAATTGGCAACGTGCCATAACCCTTCGCTAATGAGTGGATCGGGGACAGTGATGGAACTCCGCGACATCGAGATCTTTCTGACCCTGGCGGAGGAGCTGCACTTCACCCGCACCGCCGAGCGGCTGCACGTGACCCAGGCCCGGGTCAGCCAGGCGATCAGGAAGCAGGAACGTCGGATCGGCGCGGCGCTGTTCGAGCGGAACAACCGGCAGGTGGCACTCACACCGATCGGTCAACGGCTCTTCGACGACATTCAGCCCATGTACCGAGGGCTGCACGAGGGCATGGACCGGGCCAGGCTCGCCGCCCGCGGCAGGACCGGGGTGCTGCGGGTCGGGTCGATCGCCGTCAACCTCCACGATTTCCGCGAGTTGTTCGACGGGTTCGCGAAGGACCACCCGGAGTGCGAGGTGCAACTCCGGCATGTCGACTTCGGCGACCCGTTCGGTCAGCTGCGCGCCGGCGACATCGACGTGCAGATCGTGTGGCTGCCCGTCAAGGAACCGGACCTCACCGTCGGCCCGGTCATCTACACCGAACCCATCGTGCTGGCCGTCGGGGCGACCCACCGCCTGGCCGGCCGTGAGTCGGTCTCCTACGAGGACCTGGCGGACGAGACGGTCATGGGCGGGGCCCGGCCGGACTACTGGCGGGAGATCCTGGTGCCCGCACGCACACCCAGCGGACGGTTGATCCCGATCGGCCCGTCGGTCTCCAACTTTCAGGAGATGATCCCGATCCTCGTCACGGGCGAAGCCGTCTCACCGGTCCACGCGCAGGCCGCCCGCTACTACGCACGGCCGGACCTCGCCTACGTGCCCATCCACGACGCTCCGCCGGGCCGGTGGGGGCTTATCTGGCGTACCGGCAACGAGACCGAACTCATCCGGTCGTTCGCCAGCGCCGCACGCCACCTCACCTCCATCGAGTAGCCCGGCTGGCTCACCCCTGCCACGTGGTACGAATGCCGCAGAGCGCGCATAACCCACAGAACGGGCGAGCCGATGACGACGAGCAGGGCGGGCAAGCTGCTGCGGAAGCCCGGGGATCCGCAGCGGGCCACCTTCCTGGAGCTCTTCTTCGATCTGGCGTTCGTCTACGTGCTCGTCCAGCTCGGGCAGGTGCTCAGCCAGAACCTCACCTGGCGTGGGGCCTTCCACACGCTGGTGCTGCTGCTGGCGGTGTGGTGGGTCTGGTGCAGCACGGCGACGGTGCCAGACCGGTTCGACCCACAGCGGCCGACGATACAACTGCTGGTCATCGCGACCCTGGTCGGCAGTCTGCTGATGGCTGTCGCGCTACCGGAGGCCTTCGGAGCGCAGGGCCTGGTCTTCGCGGGTGCGTACGTCGCCGTCCAGGTCGGTCGCAGCATCGGCCTTCTCATCGCCCTGCGGGGCCACGAGCTGCAGCGCGGCGCCCTACGGGTGGTCATCTGGTTCTGCGTGTCCGCCGTGCCGTGGATCGCGGGGGCACTGGTGCACGGCACCGTCCGGGAGGCACTGTGGCTGCTGGCGGTGGCCATCGACTATCTGGCCGGAAAACTCCGCTACCTGACACCCGGCCTGGGCCGCTCGCCGCCCTCGGAGTTGCCGAGCGCGGCCGAACACCTGGCCGAGCGCCACCGACAGTTCTTCATCATCGCGTTGGGCGAGATGATCCTGGTCTCCGCGTCGACCCTGGGCGGCAGCGGCTTCGCGCCCGACCGGACCACGGCGTTCCTGGTGTCGATCGCCGCCACGGTCCTGCTCTGGCGCATCTACATCTACCGTGCCGGGGAGTTGTCGGCGTCAGCCATCGCCGGCTCCCGCGATCCGGCCCGCCTCGGACTGTCGGCGTTCTACGCCCACCTGGTCATGGTGGCCGGTGTCGTCGTCGCGGCGGTCGGCGCCGAACTCGTCATCGCCCAACCGTCCGGGCATCCTGAACCTGCCTGGATCGCGATCATCCTCGGCGGACCGGCGCTGTTCCTGGCCGGGCGCTCCCGCTTCGAGTACGTGGTCTTCAGCCGGGTGTCCCGGGATCGGCCGATCGGGCTGCTCGCCCTGGCCGCCCTGACGCCGTTGATGTTCCTCGTACCGCCGATCGTGGCCGCCCTCGCCGCCGCCGCGGTCCTGGCCGGGGTCGCCATCTCGGACGCCGCCCGCGCGAGAGGACGTCCATCGGAGGTGCCATCGCCACCTGGATAGCCGGCCAGGACCCACGCCGTCACCGTCGCAGCTGTTTTTCGAACCAGTGGTGGGCGTAGCGCTCGGTGTTGTACGCCTCGATCTCCCGGTAACCCGCCGCCCGGTACAGGGCGATCGCCTCGGTGAGGTTGCGGTTGGTGTCCAGCCGGACGGCCGTCGCGCCGCGCTCGGCGGCGTACCGTTCCAGCTCGCCCAGCAGCCGTCGCCCGACTCCGAGCCCGCGTACGGTGTCGGCCACCCACACGCGCTTGATCTCGGCGGGCGCGCCGGGGTGGAGTTTGACCGCGCCGCAGCCGATCGGTTCGGTGTTGAGGGTGGCGAGCAGGAGCACGCCGGCGGGCGGGAGGAGTGCCTCGTCGTGGACGGGGTTGCTCAGCGCCGGGTCGAACCCGTCGTCGAATCGACTGGCGATGTCCCGGGCGTACGCGCGCAGGCAGGCGCGGGCCCGCGGGTCGCTCGGCGGGCACGGCTCGATGACGACCATCGACCCGACGAGGAGGCGTTCGACCTCGGCCATGGCGGCGACGAGTCGTTCGCGCCGGTGCTCGCTGAGTGGTTCGAGGATCGAGGCGGCGAGGTCGTCCGACCGCTCGTCGAGGTCGGCCCATGCCGTACGGCCGGCTTCGGTGAGCGCGGCGGTGCGGACCCGGCCGTCGCCGCCGGCCTGGTCGGCCGGCCCGACGGTGATCAGGCCGTCGTTCTCCAGGACGCGCAGGAGCCGGCTGAGGTATCCGGAGTCCAGGCCGAGCCGGGCGCGTAGCGCGGCGACCTCGGCGCCGGCGGGGCCGATCTCCCAGAGCAGGCGGGCCTGCCCGAGGGGTCGCCCCTGGGCCATGTACTCGTCGTCGAGCGCACCCACCCGTTGGGTGACCGTCCGGTTGAACCGCCGTACGGCGGCGATGAGCGCGGAGTCCATAAGCCTGACTTTAGTCAGGATTCTGGCTGCGATGGTAGGAGAGGATGCCGGCGTGGTCCAGGACGACCACAGTGAGCACCACCCCGGTGGCGACCGCGGTGACCGCCAGCAGCGGCAGTCGCAGGACGACCGCGCCCACAGCCAGCACGAGCAGGGCCACCACCCGCGGCCAGGAGAGCCGTCGGTGGATCGACAGCGAGAAGAGGATCCGCCCGACGAGGAACAGCATCGGACCGCCCAGGATGACGACCGCCGCGGTCATGTCGGCTGCCCTGGTGGGGTGGGCGATGCTCAACTCCGCCCCGACGGCGGTGACCACCAGCCCGGCGATCATCACGAGGTGCAGGTATCCGGTGATGACGCCGAGCCGGGACGGGTCGGCGTCATCGATGGCCGGCGCCAGCCGCTGGCCGGCGGGCGTCACGTAGAGCAGACCGGTCAGCACGGCGGTGGCGAAGACCAGCAGGAAGGCGGCGGTCTGCGGGAGGTCGAGGTGGGTGCCGGCGTACGAGAGCCCGGCGACCAGGACGAGTTCGCCCAGCGCAATGATCATGATCTGCTGGTACCGCTCGGCGAAGTGCTCGCCGGCGAGGCGCAACTCCTGCCCGCTCGTCCGTCCGAGCAGCGGTGTGGGCCAGCCGATTCGTGGGCCGGTGAAGTCGACGGCGAGGGCGAGCACCCAGAGCGGCACCCGCCACTCCGGCAGGAACCCACCGACCAGCCACGGTACGGCGGAGACACCGAACCAGCAGAGGATCCGCAACGCCCTCTTCTGGCGGGGGTGGCCGCGCAGCGCGAACGCGGTCACCGTGCCCCGGGCGATGTGGACCGCGACGTACGCACCGGCGAAGAGCACGCCGCGCCCGTCCAACGCCTGCGGGATCGCCACCCCGGCCAAAAGGCTGCCCAGCGCGGCGACGACCAGCAGCCACCGGACCAACGGGCTCTCCGGGTCGTACCAGTCGGCGAACCACGTGGTGGTCACCCAGATCCACCACACCCCGGCCAACAACACCGCGGTACGCAGTGCGCCGGCCAGGGTGAGGTCGTGCAGCAGGTGCCCTGCCAGTTGACTGAGGGCGAGCACGAACGCCAGGTCGAAGAAGAGCTCCAGGAACGAGGCGCTCAGCGGTGAGTCGCTGCCCCGCAGCAGCCGTTCGGGCCTGCTCGCCATCGGCGCTCCTCCCCGGTGACACGCACGCCCCGCGTCCGTCGTACCACCCGAGGTGGCCACCGGAGGCGGAAACGGGTCAGCGGCGGACGGCGACCGTGGGAACCCACGGTCTCCTGCTCGCCGGCGGATCTCGATGTTCAGCACCCCTGGCGACGACCCGCTGACCCCTCGTGTCGTTGATCCGGCAGCGCCCATGGTCGTCGCTGACCACGGTGGGGGCACCGACTCAACGAGGAGGGACGCCGATGACCGCTCAGCGGGAGACCGTGCAGGTCGATCACGACCTGTTCCGCGCCGTGTACGACTCACCCGCATCACTGCCCGGCCGACACCGCTGGACCACCCCCGAGTCGGACGTCCGGCGGCTGGAGAAGCTGCTCGGCATGCCGGCACGCAGCATCGGCGCCCCGCTCTGGGTCAGCGGCGACGAACCGGACTGCCCGAAGTGCGGCCGACGGGTCACCTGGTACGACATCGTGTCGTCGGCGCTCTCCGGCCTGCACGACAAGACCATGATCGCCACCGTCATCCTCGGCGAGCGCAAGTACGTCAACACCGAGATCCCGGACGCCATCGCCGGCGTGCGCTGCGCCGACTGCCACACCGCGATCGACGGCCTGCGCAGCTTCAAGTGCCACAACTGGGCGTACGCCTTCGAGGAGTTGGAGGCTGTGCGCGAACGGATGGCCGGCGGTCTCCCGCCGACCTGACCGGGCCGCCGGCCCCTCCCGCTGGCCGACCCAGGCCGCCGCCACCGGGCCGGCGGTCCCGAGCTGATGCGGGAGTCGGTCGAGGCGGCTCAGCCGGCCGAGCGACGGGTGGGACGGCGGCCGGGCGGGGAGGGCGGCTCCGGCCCCGGGTCGGGCACCGGGGGCATCGGCCGGGTGACCGGCTCCGCGCCGGTGACCCGCACCGACTCACCGTGGTGCCACAGCTCGACCTCGGTGTCGGCGGCCGCGTCGGGCAGTTCGTAGCAGGCCTCGCTGGGAGTCAGCGTGACCCGCAGCCGGTGGCCGCGCCAACGCAGGCTGAAGGCCAACCGGTCGATCCGACGCGGCAGCCGGGGGTCGAAGGAGAGCACCGCCCGGTCGTCGCGCAGCCCGCCGAAACCCTGCACGAGTGCCAGCCACGCACCGGCCAGCGAGGCCAGGTGCAGCCCGTCGGCGGTCTTGTCCCCCAGATCCGCCAGGTCCTGGAGGACCGACTCGGCGAACAGGTCGTACGCCAGATCCAGGTGCCCGACCTCGGCTGCCAGCACCGCCTGCGGGGCGGCCGACAGCGACGAGTCGCGGACCGTGCGGGCCTCGTAGTAGGCCAGGTTGCGGGCCTTCTCGGCGGCGGTGAACTCACCGGGGCAGAGCTGCATGGCGAGCACCAGATCGGCCTGCTTGACCACCTGTTTGCGGTACAACTCCAGGTACGGGAAGTGCAGCAGCAGTGGGTAGTCGTCCTCGCTCGTGTTCGCGAAGTCCCACTCGGGCTGCTGGGTGAAGCCGGCGGCCTGCTGGTGCACCCCGCGCTCGTGGTCGTACGGGATGAACATGGCGTCGGCGGCGGCCCGCCAGCCGGTCACCTCGTCGTGGTCCACGCCGAGCCGACCCGCCACGTCGGGGTGACGCTCGGCGGCGTCCGCCGCTCCCAGCAGGTTGCGCTTGGCCATCAGGTTGGTGAAGACGTTGTCGTTGACCAGCGCGGCGTACTCGTCCGGGCCGGTCACGCCATGCAGGTGGAAGTCACCCTCGTCCGACCAGTGCCCGAAGCCGTGCCAGAGCCGTGCGGTCTCCACCAGCAACTCCAGCCCCGCCTCAGCGAGGAACCGCTGGTCGTCGGTTGCCGCCAGGTAGCGCAGCACCGCGTCGGCGATGTCGGCGTTGACGTGCAGCGCCGCGGTGCCCGCCGGCCAGTAGCCGGATGATTCCCGGCCGCCGATGGTGCGCCACGGGAAGGTTGCGCCGGCCAGCCGCAGCTCGCGGGCCCGCTCCCGAGCCTCCGGCAGGTGGGCGTGCCGCCAGGTCAGCGCCGAGCGGGCCACCGCCGGGGCCAGGTAGGTGAGCACCGGCAGGACGTAGCTCTCGGTGTCCCAGAGGACGTGCCCGTCGTAGCCGTTGCCGGTCAACCCCTTCGCCGAGATGGTCCGCCCCGAGTCCGGGCGGCCGGCCTGGATCAGGTGGAACATCCCGAAGCGGACCGCCTGCTGGAGATCCTGGTCGCCGTCGAGCTGCACGTCGGCGACCTGCCAGGCCGCGTCCAGAGCGGCACGCTGGTCGGTGAGCAGGGCGTCGAAGCCGTCCGCGCGGGCCGCGTCCGCCTCGGCGACGACCAGGGCCGCCAACTCGTCGGCCGGTGTCCCGTCGACCGATGCCCACTCGTACGCGGCGAACTTCGTCAGCCGCAGGCGCTCCCCCGGGTGCAGGCGACCCGTCACGGTCAGCCTGACCCGGTCCGGCGTGCAGTCACCGGTGGTGGTGACGGTGTCCGGCCCGTCCAGCAGGTGACTGACGGCGACAGCGACGCGCTGACCGCTGCGCTCGGTGCGGTGCACCAGCATCCCGTCGAGGCCGGTCGCGCTGTACGACTCGGCGGTCAGCGGGTCGGTGGGCACCGAGGCGGCCCGAGGGTCGTCGGAACGCTCCGGCACCGTCTCGTTGGCCAGCAGGTCCGAGCAGACCCGCAGCTCGACGGGGGCGCCCAGTGGTTCGACCTCGTACCGGACGGCGGCCACCGGGCGGCGCGGCAGGGACACCAGTCGGGTGCTGCGGATGCGCACCGCCCGCCCCGCCGGGGAGATCCACTCGGTTTCCCGGCGCAGCACACCGTTGCGCAGGTCGAGCACCCGTTCGTGGCGGCGCAGCGTCCCGGTCCGGATGTCCAGCGGCTCGTCGCCGACCCAGAGCCGGATCAGTGCGGCGTTCGGCGCACTGATGACGGTGTCGCTGGCCTGCGGGAACGCGTACCCGTCCTCGGGGTAGGTCAGCTCCCGCCGCTCGTGCAGACCGTTGACGTAACTGCCCGGCATCCCGCAGGGCGCGCCCTCGTCGAGCACACCACGCCAACCGACCCACCCGTTACCCAAGGCGAAGATTGATTCGGTCTCGCCGAGCCGGTCCAGATCGGCCTCCGTACGCCGAATCTGCCAGGTCTGGTCGTCCACCGCCCCGGTAGCGGGCGGCGGTTGGTCGGTGGCCGAACTGGTGTGCACGAAGCCTCCTGTGGATGCCGACGTCCTTGACCAGCCAAGCAGAGCCGGCTGAACGAATCCTGGACGAAGGTGGTGAAGCCGACCTGACCTTCGACGGCTGCCATGCCCTCTGCCGGTTCCTAGGGTGTCCCCAAGGTGAACAAGGTATGAACGTGGAGTGAGGTGATGCATGGTCCACAACGGCAGCATGGACGTTCCGGAGATCAGCGCTGAGTGGTACGACGACGTCGTTGACGCCGCCGCCCGCAGCCCAGAACCGGTGCAATGGTTCGTCGGACACGCCACCGAGGGGGTGATCCTGCTGCTCGGCGTGCTGCTGCTGATGGCCGCGCTGAGCCGCCGCGGCGGCGGCCCGCACGACCGGGCACTCGCGCTGATCGCGCCGGTGCCGGCCCTACTGGCGTACGTGGGCAGCGAATTCTTCAAGACCGTGGTGGACGAGGACCGCCCCTGCCGGACGATCGGGCGGGTGATCATCGCTGGCGCCTGCCCACCCCCTGGTGACTGGTCGTTTCCCAGCAACCACGCCACCGTCGCCGGCGCGCTGGCGGTCACCACGCTGCTGCTCTCCCGCCGGCTCGGTCTGATCGCGCTGCCGCTGGCCGCGCTCGGCGCCTTCTCCCGGGTCTTCGTGGGAGTGCACTACCCGCACGACGTGGTCGCGGGCGTGCTGTTCGGGGCCCTGGTCGTCGTGGTGGCAACCCCGCTGCTGGCCCGACCCACCGCCGAGGTGCTGCGCCGCCGAGCCGACCGCGCCGACAGCCCGGTCCCCAAACTGGCGAGCCGCTCCCGCCCCTGACCCGGTCAGAGTGCCAGTGCGAGGGCACCTACCGTGCCGAGGAGCAGGAACGGGCCGAACGGCAGGTGCGTGCTCCAGCGGGCACGCCGCGTGGCGAGCAGAGCCAGACTCAGCAGGGCGGACAGCCCGAAGGCGAGCAGCAAGCCGAGGAGCAGCACCGGCCAGCCGTACCAGCCGAGCAGTGCCCCCACACTGAGCGCCAGCTTGGCGTCGCCCAGCCCGAAGCCGCGACGGCCGAGCAGCAACGTGGTGCTGGCAAAGAACAGCGCCAGTCCCGCGCCGCCGATGACGGCTCTCAGCCAGTGCCCCGGCTCGGCGTCGAGCGCGGCGACGCCGAGCAGGAGCCAGGTCCCGGCAGCCGCCGGCAGGGTGAGCCGGTCCGGCAGCCGGTGCACGGCCAGGTCGACGAAGACCGCCGGGATCGTCCAGCCGAGCCACCAGGCCAGCGCCGGGAGCGCCCCGCCCGAGGGACCGACCAGGGCCAGCAGCACCACAGCGGCGAGCAGGGCCAGCTCGACAGTGCCCGGTGGCGGCCCGACCCGCGTCCGGCAGCGACCGCACCGGGCCGCCGGGCCGAGCGCCGGCCAGGGCCGGGTCAGGCCGAGCGGCGCGCCGCACGCGTCGCAGCCGGTGCGGCTGGGCATGCCCGGGGGTACCGCGTAGCGCAGCGCGGCCATCCGCATCAGTGGACCGATGGCGAGGATTGCGAGCACTGTCGCGAGTCGGGCGCGGGCCACAGCAGGAACGCGCTCCGCGTCTGGTCGACGATCCGGAGGGGGCGCTTCCCGCTCAGCGGAGTTCGTCGTGTCGCCGGTCGGTGGGGAGGCCGGGCTCCGATCGGGTGGGTCTTCGCGCCCCGGGACGGCTGCCGGGGGGCCGGTCAGCGCCATGCCGCGTCCGTGACGCCCGGGTGGCCCCCCGCGAAGGTGAACACGCATCGTGACGGAACGATCGCTGTGGTGTAGCGAATGGCGCAGAAAGCGACCTTGCCGAGCGGCCGTCGGACGGCGCTCTCGACCGGCCTCCGAGTGGGCATCCCGTCGGACGAGGTGACCCCCGGACGGGTCGGCAACTCCGCTGGGATGCCGGGATGAGGGCGCGATGTCCTACTCCCGGGACCGGCGACGGGACGTACCGGACGCCACCCGTCCCGACGACGCCCGATCTTCGACGAACCCTTGCTCGGCCACTGCCTCGGGCGCAGTGCGGACACCCGCCACCACCACCTGTCATCACTGAGAGTGTTCACTTGAATTACCTCTGTTGCATCGGCGAACGTCAGCCTATGCTCGCCCCTTGGGTGTGACGCAAGCCTCACCTCGACAACCGGAAGACACAGGACCTTGCATTTTTAGAAGATCCGTAACGGTGAATGCAGAAGCGCAATGAACGGCTCCGGATGTGCTGATCCGGGCGCGCTTCCGCATGCCCGGCGGCGGTGGACCGACACCGCGCGGGGCGACCACGAGGAGGCTCGACGGTGCGCGGACGGCAGCTCAGACGAGCGGCAATCTGCCTGCTGGCGGTCGTAGCGGCGGTGCCGGTCACCGCCTGCGCCAGCGGACAGGAGTCGGTCGGACGACCGGCGGCAGCCCGTGAAGACGGACAACAGGCCGATCCCGACGCAGAACGGAGAGCTGCCGAAAAGGCGGCCCTCGACGCGTACTCCGGTTATCTCGCGGCCTCACGAACGGCGAGTGGGCGCAGTGACCCACACTCGCCGGAACTCGCCCGGTATCTCGCCGACCCACTTCTCAGTCGGGTCCAATTGTCCATTCGCGATGCTAAGGAGCACGGCGCTATGCGTACCGGGACGGTGAAGTCCGACCCGACCGTGACCGCGGTCAGCCTCGACGCGAAGCCGGCGACAGTGGAGATCCAGGACTGCCTGGACACGACCGGCTACCGACTGGTCTATGCGAAGGACAAGCGGGTGGTCCCGGGCAGCGGAGGCGGCAAGCACCTCTCCACCGCCACCGCGACCCGGTATCCCGACGGCCGCTGGCTGATCAACTACGGCGCGACGCACCGGGATCAGCCGTGCTGACGTGGCAGGAACGAGGCTCTCCGGCCCGTACGCGTCGGACTGGCGCCACCTGGCGCGCGCTCGCCGGGATCGGCCTCGCGCTCCTGCTGGTGGCCGGCGCGACCCCACCGGCCGTCGCCGCTGGCCGCGCCGACCCGGGGGCCGGCTGCCCACCGGACCAGCCCGACTGCAGCGTGTGGGACGACGAACCCGGCAACCCGGGTGACCCGGGCGGCGGCGGTGACGACGGTGGGGACGAAGGCGGCGGTGGCGGTGGCGGTGGCGTCTGCCGGTGGGACGGGCGGACCATCCCCTGCTACGACGAGTTCAAGGGCTGGTTCAACAGCGGCGACGGCTGCTACTACAAGCTGGCCTCGCCGCAGAACGAGGCACCCGAGGGTCAGCAGTGGTACGTGCAGACCTGCAACGGCGGCGCCGACGTGGGCAATCGGAACATGGTTCTGCGGGCCGAGCCGCCACCCGGATACGGCGCGCCACCCAACCCGGAGGAACTCGCCCGTCGCGCCCTGGCGTCGATCAAGCTGCTGCCGGCACCGCTGAAGGTCGCACCTCGCAAGGGCATCGGCCCCGGCCTGGTCGGTCTGCCGGTCTGGATGTGGGCGGACCCGGGCGAGAACTACTTCGGCCCGTTGACCGCCAAGGCGACCGACCGGGACGTGACCGTCGAGATCACGGCGAAGGTCGACCGGACCGTGTGGGACATGGGCAACAAGGAGACGGTCACCTGCTACAGCGCGGGCACCGAGTACAAGCGCGACGGCGAGCGTGCGGGCGGCACCTCCCCGACCTGCGGCTACGACAACGGCTACCAGAAGGCCGGCAAGTACCGGATCAGCGCCACCACGCACTGGAAGGTGACCTGGCGCGGCGGTGGCCAGACCGGAGAAATCCTGGTGACCCGCCGCAGCGGCGTCGTGCAGATCCAGATCAACGAGCTTCAGGTGGTGACCCGGTGAGTGAGCCCAGTGTGCGAGCCCCGCGAACGGAGATGACGCAGTGAGCCTCGCGACGCGCAACGGAACCGGGTCGGTCGACGCGCCGGTCACCCCACCGACTGTGGTCCGGCAGCGCCGGGTCCGCCCGGGGTTACTCGGTCTCGCCGTACTCCTGATCGCCCTGGGTGGCTTGGGCGCGGCGTTCGCGGTCACCTCGATCCGGGCCACCGGTAGCTACCTCGCGGTGGCCCGGCCGGTGGAGGTGGGCCGCGAGATCAGCGCCGCTGACCTGGTCAGCGTGCAGGTCGCCGGCGGTCAGGGGTTGCGCCCGGTGCCGGCCGGCCGGCTCGACGAGGTGATCGGCAAACGGGCCGCGGTGGCGCTGGTCCCGGGCACCCTGCTCACGCTGGGGCAGGTCACCGACGACCCGCTGCTCGGCCCCGGCCAACAGCAGATCGCACTCGGTCTGAAGACCGCCCAGGTGCCGGCCCGCGAACTGCACCCCGGTGACAAGGTCCTGCTGGTCAGCACGCCGGACAGCAACGCCACCGGGGACGCGGCCGCAGCGAGCACCCGGTTCACGGCCACCGTGATCGACATGGTCAGCCCGGCGAACGACGACAAGGTCCTGTACCTGGCGCTGCCCACCCGCGATGTCCCGGCGGTGGTGGCGCTCGCCGCACAGGAACGGCTCGCCGTCGTGCTGACCGAAGCGGCCTGAGCATGGCGATCATCGCGCTGGTGTCCGCGAAGGGTTCGCCCGGCGTCACGACCTCGGCGCTGGCCTGCGCGCTGGCCTGGCACCGGCGGCTGGTGCTCGCCGAATGCGACCCGGCCGGCGGCTCCATCCTCGCCGGCTACCTGGGCGGTCAGCTGGACGGCCCGCGCGGCATCGGGGAACTGGCCGTCGGGGAGCTGCGCGACGGCAACCTGGAAACCGCGTTCTGGTCCCAGCTGGTCGACCTGGACGCGCCCCGTCGGGAACGGCTGCTGCTGCCCGGGCTCGTCGACCCAGCCCAAGGTGGCAGCGTCACCCCGCTCTGGCAGCGCTTCGCCGACTACTTCGACGCGCTGGACCGTGGCACCCCCGGCTACGACGTCCTGGTCGACTGCGGCCGGCTGCACGTCACCGGGCCACCGTGGCCGGTGCTGCGGGCCGCGTCGGTGGTGCTGCTGGTGACCGGGGCGCAGCTGCCGGACCTCTCCGGCACCCGGGCGGTGGTCACCGCTATCGAACGGGACTTCGCCGAGCACCGGGTTCCGCCGGGCACCCTGCGGCTGCTGCTGGTCGGCGACGGGCACGGGCGCACCGAGATCAGCCGAGCCCTGAAACTGCCGGTGATCGCACGGCTGCCGCACGACCCGCGTACCGCCGGGGTGCTCGCACTGGGCGGCACCGTCCGCGCCGGACGGCCGCTGATGCGCGCGGCGGCCGCGCTGGAGGTGCCGATCGGCGCTCTGCTGGAACGGCGACGGGCCCGGCTCGCGTGGCCCGTGCAGCAGGGGGTGCCGGATGCGGTTTGAGCCGGTCTCCACCGACCCGCGCCAGCAGCCGCCGGGCGTTACCTCGACCGTGCCGCCACTGGCCCCGTCGAACGGGCGACACCAGCAGGCCGGGCCGATGCCGCAGGCACCGCCCACGGCGACGGCGCAGCCAGAGGCGGCACCCCGGCCCCGAATGGACTTCCAGGTGGTCCGGGAGCTGCGCCGGGAACTCACCGAACGGCTCACCCTGTGGCAGCGCGGCCGGGAGTTCACCGTCGACGAGGAGGACACCGAACGGGCGCGGCTCGCCGTCGGGGTGGTCGCCGCGTACGCCGACTCCGTGCGCCGGGCCGGCACGCCGATGGCCGCCGGTGAGGAACGCCTGCTGCTCGACCAGGTGACCGCCGAGTTGGTCGGGCTCGGCCGGCTACAGACCCTGCTGGTCGACGAGACCATCGAGGAGGTGCACATCCTCGGCTGCGACCAGGTGCGCATCACCCGGCACGGCGGCGGGGTGGACTGGGCCGAGCCGATCGCCGACAGCGACGCCGAGCTGGTGGAGATCCTCCAGGCGGCGGCCCGCCGGGCGGGCGCGACCGAGCGGTCCCTGTCCACAGTGAAGCCCACCCTCGACCTGCAACTGCCCGACGGCAGCCGGCTGGCCGCCGTGTTCCTGGTCAGCCACCGCCCGTACGCGGTGATCCGCAAGCACAACACCCTGGACGTGAGCCTCGACGACGTGGCCGGTGCCCGGGGCGACCTGGACGAGATGATCGACCCGCTCCTGCGCGACTTCCTCCGCGCGGCCATGCGCGCCGGACTGAACATCATGGTCGCCGGGTTGGCCGGCGCCGGGAAGACCACGATCATCCGGGCGTTGATGAACGAGATCCCGCAGGACGAGCCGTACGTGCTGCTGGAGGAGAGCCGGGAGCTGTTGCCGGCCCGCCGTCGGGAACGGCACCGGGCGGTGATGAGCTTCGAGGCCCGGGAGGGCCATGGTGAGCGCGGCTTCGACGGCCGCCCGGCCGGTGAGGTGACCATCGCCGACCTGATCCCGTTGTCGCTGCGGATGGGCGTACTGCGGATCATCGTGGGTGAGGTGCGGTCCCGGGAGATCGTGCCGATGCTCCAGGCGATGACCACCAGCCGGGGCTCGATGTGCACCATCCACGCCCGCACCGCTGCCGGGGTGGGTGAGCGGATCGTCGAGCTGGCGTTGGCGCACGGCCGCGAGATGACAGTCGACCAGGCCCGCCGGATGGCCGGCAACGCCCTCGACCTGATCGTCTACGTCACCGTCGAGGACGAGACCGCGATCGGCGGGCGTAAACACCGGTTCGTCTCCCACGTGGAGGAGGTGATCGGCGCCGGCGAGGGCGGCCGGATCACCACCACCACGGTCTTCGGGCCCGGGCCGGACGGTCGTGCGGTCCCCCGGCACCTGCCGGAGCGGGTGCGTGACCAGTTGCTGCGGGTGGGTTACGACGTACGGCTGCTGACCCGGTGGATCGAGGCCGGCGCCGGCGCCTGGCGGCGACCCCGGCAGACCCGACTGGCCCGGCGGTGACCTGATGCTGAGCCTGGAGTTGATCGCGGTGGTCTCCGGGGCCGCCTGCGTGGCCGGACTGCTGCTGGCCGTGGTGGCCCTCGTCGGCACCCGACGGCCTCCCGGGTCCCGCCCCGGTGGCGGTTCGGGTCTCGATCGACTGTGGCGTGGGCCCGGCAGCACGCCCTCCGAGCAGCGGTCCTACCAGGCGCTGCTGATCGCCGCGCTGGTCGCGGGCGCGTTGGCGTTCCTGCTGACCGGGCTGCCGGTGGTGGGTCTGCTGGTGGCGGTGGCGGTGCCCGGCACCCCGTGGCTGTTCGGGGTGGGTAAGGCCGAACAGCGGGCGATCGCCCGGATCGAGGCGGTCGGCGAGTGGACCCGACGGCTCAAGGACGTGTCCAACACCGGGCAGGGTCTCCAGCAGTCGATCATCGGCACGATCGGCAGCGTGCCACCCGGCGTCGAGGACGAGGTGCGACTGCTCGCCGCCCGTCTGCAGGCCGGCTGGGTGGCCCGCACGGCGCTGCTGGCGTTCGCCGACGAGATCGCCGACCCGGTCTGCGACCAGGTGGTCGCGGCGCTGATCCTGCACCTCTCCGACCGGGGTGAACGACTGGGTGACGTGCTCGGTTCGATCGCCGGCGCGGCGTCCGCCGAGGTCGCCACCCGCCGGGAGATCGAGGCCAAGCGCACCCAGCCCCGGTTCGCGGTCCGCTTCCTCACCGGAATGACCCTGGCGACCCTCGCGTACGGGCTGATCAACACCGAGTACATCAAGCCGTACGGCACTCCGGTCGGCCAGGTGGTGATGGCGGTCCTCGGTGCCGCCTTCATCGCCCTGCTGGCCTGGGTGCGGTCGATGAGCCAGCCGCAGCGGCCGGCCCGGTTCCTACCGGCGCCCGACCCGAGCGAGGTGATCGCGTGAGCGCGAGGAGTGCAGCGCAGCGGAGCCCCGCAGTCGCGAACGAAGGGCGGGTCCCGTGATCGTGAACTGGCAGTTGGCCATCGCGGTGTGTGGTGGCGCCGGGGTCGGGCTGGGCGTGTTCCTGGTGGTCCGGGAGCTGGTGCCGGCGACCCCGGCGCTGGGGCCGGCGCTGCGTCGACTGCACCAGCCGCCGGGCAGCGGTCTGGTCGCCACTCCCGCCTCCCGCCGGCTGGACTCGCTGACCGGGTTGTCCCGTTGGCTGCGTCCGCCGCATCGGCAGCTCGCCCTGATCGGGCAGACCCCCGAGCAGTACGCCCTGTCGGTGCTGCTCTCCGCGCTGATCGGGCTGGCCACGCCGACCCTGCTCGGGGTGGCACTGCTGGTGCTCGGCGTCTCGTTCCCGATCGTCATACCGGTGCTCGGCAGTCTCGGCCTGACACTGCTGGGCGCGCTGCTGGCGCACCGTGCCGTGGTGACCAAGGCCGACGCCGCCCGGGACGAGTTCCGCCAGGCGGTCTGCACGTACCTCGATCTGGTGGCGTTGCAGCTCTCCGCCGCACACGGCCCGGTGCAGTCGCTGGAGCGCGCGGCGGCGGTGTGCGACGGCTGGGTCTTCGATCGACTCCAGGAGTCGCTGCGGATCGCCCAGATGCAGATGCACGCGCCCTGGGACGAGCTGCGCGACCTCGCCGACAAGATCGGCATTCCGGAGCTGGGGGACGTCGGCGCGATCATGCGCTCCTCCGGCAGCGAGGGCGCACAGGTGCACGAGACCCTGCGCAGCCGGGCCGACTCGCTGCGCGACCAGATCCGCACCGACAACCTCGCTCGCGCCGAGGGAGTGACCAGCAAACTCGACATTCCGGGCGCACTGCTCGTCTTCGTGCTGCTCGGCTTCGTCGTCTATCCGTTCATCGCCCGTGTCTGACCCCATCCCCTGAAGGAGAACGCCATGTCCATCCTCAGCTATCTGCACGTCGCGCTGACGACGCGCCTTGCCGAGCTGCGCCGCGACGGTGAGCGCGGTGACAGCCCGGTCCCCACCGCCGTGATCATCTTCGGTCTGGTCTTCATTGCGACGGTCGTCACCGGCCTGGCCCTGGCCAAGGCCAACAACTGGATGAACGCCATCCCGAACAACAAGAACCCGCAGTAACCGGCATGTGCCGAGCCGCGTTCCCGAGGTGGCACCGGGCAATCAGCGCCGTCCGGCGCCACCTCGCGGCCGGCGACCGGGAGCGAGGTGCCAACCCGGTGGAGCTGGCCGTGATGATGCCGCTGATCCTGGTGCTGCTCTTCGCCTCGATCCAGATCGCGGCCGTCTTCCTCGCCCGCTCCACAGCGTTGAACGCCGCCCAGAGCGGCGTCAACGCCCAGCGGACCTACCAGGCCAGGGACGGCGCCGGGGTGGACAGCGCCACCCGCTTCCTGAAGGCCGCCGGCGGCTGGCTGGTGGGTTGGGACAAGACCGGCCCGAACTGCGTCGTCCTCAACGACGACACCGAGGTGACCTGCACGGTGCGTGGCCGATCCCTGTCGGTGGTGCCGGGCGTGGACTTCGCCGTGCAGCAGACCGCCCACGGGACGGTGGAGAGGGTGACCACACCATGAACCGCACCGCCGAGCGTGGCTCGGTCTCCATCGAGGTGGCGGTGCTCGCGCCCGCCTTCATCGCGCTGATGGTGCTGGCCGGCGTGGTCGGGCGCACCGCGCTGGCTGCGGAGGCCATCGACGCCGCCGCGCACGACGCCGCCCGCGCCGCCTCGATCTCGCGAAGCTCGAGCACCGCCGAGACCGCCGCGCTCGAAGCCGCCCGGCAGCAGCTGGACTGGTACGGCCTGGCCTGCACCAACGAGCTGGCACCCACGTTCAGCGGCACGGTGGCCGGCGAGCGCACCACCTTCGACGTCGCCTTCAGCAGCGCGGTCGGTGAGAACGCCACGGTGACGGTCGAGATCATCTGCGAGGTGTCCTTCAAGGACATCTCGCTCGACATCCTGCCCGGCATGACATCCGGGAAACAGATCAAGTCGAAATTCACCTCGCCGCTGGACCGTTACCGCGGCAGGGCTCTCGGGCCCGGGGCGGTGGGCGTGGGTTCCGCGCCGGACGCGAGTGCAGGTGGCGTCTGATGAACGCCGACAGGACTCTGGGCGGGTCAGGGCAACAGGCCCGGGCAGATTCGCACGGTGAGCACGGCCGGGTGAGCATCTTCCTCGCGGTGACGATGTTCGGCGTACTGGCCATCATCGGCCTCACCTACGACGGCGCCGGGCAGCTACGCACCCTGCAGACTGCCGAGAACCTGGCTGCCGAGGCGGCCCGGACCGGCGGTCAGGCCATCGACCGGGCCGTCGCCATCGAAGGCGGACCGAAGCGGATCAAGGAGTCCGAGGCCCGCGTGGCGGTCGACAGGTACCTGGCTGCCGCTGGCGTCTCTGGCCACACCGTGAGCTTCCCCGTGGTCGGCGGGGAGACCCTGATCCGGGTGACCGTCCCGATCACCTATCACCGCACGATGCTCGGGCTGTTCGTTCCCGAGAAGACCGTCACCGTCACCGGCGAGGCGACCGCGCGAGCCATCACCGCAACACCGTAGGAAGGAAGGCAGCCATGCCCGTATCGGGTGGGTCCGTCGTACGACGGACCGGACGGATCCTCACCGGCATCGGCGCCCTGGCCGTGCTGTGCGCTCTGCTGGTCGGCGCGCCGATCGCGCTGCTGGCCTTCGCCGGAAACCCGCTGCCCGATCACCTCCCCACGATCAGCGAGGTGGGCACTGCGCTGACCAGCCGGGACGACGGCCAACTCTTCCTGCGCGCCCTGGCTGTGGCCGGCTGGTTCGGCTGGGCCACGTTCGCCTTCTCCGTCCTCGTCGAGTTGGGGGCACAGAGCCTGCGCCGACCGGCGCCGAAGTTGCCCGGGATGGGCCGCCAGCAGAAGGCCGCCGCCGCGCTGGTCGGCTCGGTCGCGCTGATCCTCGTCGCCAGCCCGGCCGCCGCCAGCGCCGCCGCGGTCTACGCGCCGGCGTACACCGGCGCACAAGGCGCCAGTGCCCTGGCCGCTCCGGCCCGCGCGGATGCGACACCCGACACGGCCGCTCCGCTGGCCCGCAGCGGGCCACTCGGGTTGGCCGGGACAGAGCGGGCCGCATTCGGCGGCTCTGCGGCGAACAACGAGGCCGCGCCGGTGTACCGGGTGGCGCGGGGCGACTACCTCGGTGAGGTGGCCGAGCGTTACCTGGACGAGTTCGGCGACTACCGACAGCTCGCCAAGCTGAACAAGCTCGACGACCCGGACCGGATCCGCCCCGGCCAACTGCTCCGACTCCCGACCGAAGCCGCCGACCAGGGAGCCCGGCAGCACGCCAGCGGCCGCCTGGTCGGCCGGCCGGCGGCGCCCAAACCGCCCGCGCCCCAGCCGGCGCCCGAACGTGCCGCACCGGAGCGGGTGGACCCGGCACCCCCCAGCGGTACGCAGTCAGCGGGCCAGCCGCCCGCCATGACCGTCGGCGCAGCCCGAGCAGGCACGGCCGACCGGGTGAATCGACCGCTGGCGGTCTCCGCCGTCCTGGCCGTGGCGAGCATCGTCGGAGCACAGATCGGTGCGGTGCTGGGCCTGCGCCGACGCCCGGCGACCGCCGGGGCGGCTCCCCGGTTGGCCGCGTCCTCCCGCAAGCCCCGTGGAGGCGCGGCCCGAAGCATCGGTGGCGCGGGCCGAACCAGCAGTGCGGGCCGGGCCAACGGCACGGCACCCAGCGGCGACGTCTTCGCACCACGCGACGGGATGACACCGCGCGGAGGTGGGATGACGTCCACCGGCGGCGGGATGACACCTACCGGCGATGGGACGACATCTCGCGACGGCGGGGTGTGGCCCGCCGGCAGTGGGATGGCTCCTCCCGGTAGCACGGCGTTCCCCGGTGGTGGGATGGCTCTCTCCGGTGGTGCGACAGGTACCGGCGGCGGGGCGGGGGCCGGCGCATCGGGCTGGGGTGGTGACGACAGTTGGGCCGGCGATGGCGCTGAGGGCGGGTTGTTCGGGGGCGGGCACGGCTTGGACTCCGTACCGGACGGACCTCCGGTCGGCCGCCACCGACGCACCTGATCCGCACGGGCGAGGCGTGAGCGGCTCTCCGCCCGCCCGGCACCGACTCGACCGACCACAACTCGGCTGTCGCAGCAGCCAGCAGGCGGGTCTGGTCGGTAGCGGTCCGCGCCGAGGACCAGGTCTCCAGAATGCGTGATGCCTGTGAGTCATCAAGATGACTCACAGGCATCAGCGTCGAAAGCGGCACCGCCTTGACCGCGCGAACTTCAGCGTCCAAAGCGGCACCGCTTGACGGCGCGAGCATCGGTGCCGAGTAACACCCCACGGGGCCGGTGGCGGTCGGGCGAACCGCGGCCACCGTGCCGCTGGGTCAGGGCAGGCGGGTCTGGAGCACGCCGTCCTGGATCCGGGTGGGCAGGATCTGCTGGTCGTTGCCGGACGGCCCCTGCACGACCTCGCCGCCGTTGAGCCGGAACGCGCTGCCGTGCCACGGGCAGACCACGCAGGCGTGGCCGTCGATCTCCTGCACCTCACCCTCGCCGAGCGGGCCGCTCTGGTGCGGGCAGCGCTCCAACATCACGGTCACCTCGTCACCGTGCCGGTAGAGGATCACCGAGATGTCGTCGTCCACCTCTCGGGTGATCAGGGTGCGCTGCGGCAGCGTCGCCATGTCGGCCAGCGAGTGCCAGCCGTCGGTCATCCGGTGCAACTCGGAGATGCTCTGGTTGACCTGCGCCCCCTGCTTGTACGCAAGGTGGCCCCCGATGTAAGCCCCCAGGCTGACGGTGGAGAGCCCGAGGAAACCGAGAGCGCGGCCGACGCCGTGCCGGCCGGACAGCCGCGCGGCCAGTGACCCGGCGTACAGCGTCAAGCCGACGGTGTTGGCCGCGGCGTGCACCAGGCCGACCCGGCGCTGGTCACGGGCGAGGGCGGCCCAGTCGTTCAACCCGGCGATCGCCGCCGGCACCGCGCTGACGGTGCCCAGGCCGACCAGCACGGTGGCGGGCCGGCGCTGCCCGGGCATCAGGTCCAGTACCGCGGCGCTGATCCAGGCGCCGACCGGCACCTGCACCATCGCCGGGTGCAGTGGATGCCCGAGGGTCACCCCGTGCAGCAGGTCCCGCAGCCGCCGCGGACGCAGCGTGCTCAGGACCACTCGCTGCAACCGGTCACCCGTCCGGTCGAGGCTGGATGCCTGCTCAACTTTCGTCAAAAGTGCTCGCACCCGTACCGACTTCCCGGCGAAGGGGGTCGCAAACCGGTCTCGGGCGACAAATTCGTCACTGAGCGCGATCTTGCGGTTGCTGCCCCGGGAAACCACCCAGACCTGGCCGAACCAGGCCGCCGGCCGCAAGATCGACGGGGATTGTGAGTGCGGGACGGTACGGGCATGCTGAGTCGATGGGTGTACGGGTGGAGCGTGCCGGGCCGGTGACGACAGTCGTGCTGGATCGGGTGGCGGCTCGCAACGCCGTCGACGGGCCGACGGCTCGGGCGCTGGCCGACGCCTTCCGGGCCTTCGAGGCCGACCCCGACGCGGCGGTGGCAGTGCTCTGGGGCGCCGGTGGCACGTTCTGCGCCGGCGCGGACCTCAAGGCGATCGGCACACCGAGCGGCAATCGGGTCGAGCCGGAAGGGGACGGGCCGATGGGCCCGACCCGGATGACACTCAGCAAACCGGTGATCGCGGCGATCTCCGGGTACGCGGTGGCGGGCGGCCTGGAGTTGGCGCTCTGGTGCGACCTGCGGGTCGCCGAGTCCGACGCGACGCTCGGGGTGTTCTGCCGCCGCTGGGGAGTGCCGCTGATCGACGGCGGAACGGTCCGGCTGCCCCGGTTGATCGGCGAGAGCCGGGCGATGGACCTGATCCTCACCGGCCGCCCGGTGCCGGCTGATGAGGCGTACGCGATGGGGTTGGTCAATCGGTTGGTGCCACCGGGCCAGGCGCGGGCCGCGGCCGAGGAGTTGGCGGCGGCGATCGCCCGGCACCCGCAGACCTGCCTGCGCAACGACCGGGCCGCGCTGCTGGCCGGCAGCGGGCGAGGAGAGCCGGAGGCGCTGGCGACCGAGTTGGCGTACGGGATGGACTCGCTGGCCACGGACGCGGCGGCCGGCGCGGCCCGGTTCGCGGCCGGCGCTGGCCGACACGGCACGATGCCGCCGGGAGAGTGACCCCTCCCGACGGCATCCGGTGCGAGCTGAATCAGTTGCGGTTGATGGTGAAGGTTGACGTGGGGTTCTGGATGTCCACCGCGTTGTTGCTCAGCCGCAGGTTGTTGAAGGTGACGGACCCGACGGCCGGCCCCTGCCCGGCCTCCGGCATCGGGTTGGCCCAGATGGCGAAGCCGGACTTCGCGTCGTAGGCGTCACCGCTCTTACGGGCCCCGCTGATCGAGATGTTCGTGAAGACCGTGTCGGTGATCGGGTTCTGCGGCTGCCCGCCGACGTAGTTGGTCTGGAACATGATGCCGCTGTAGGTCGGATCGACGATGTCGACGTCGCTGACCCGGATGCCCTGGAACACCTTCGAGGCGGAGAAGACCCAGATCGCCGGGAAGGTCTGCGAGCCCCAGAAGTGCCCACCGGCCCGCACGATCGAGATGTTCTCGAACCGGGTCGGCGGGTTGGCACCGAAGCCGTTCATCGGGTAGCCGAAGTCGAGCGAGCTGATGGTGATGCCCGAGTAGACAAGGGTGTCCGCGATGTAGATGTTGCGGAACGTGTTGCCGTAGCCGCCGTAGACGGCCACACCGGCGGCACGCCAGGTCAGGGTCGACGTCAGGTTCTCGTAGATGTTGTCCTTCATGTCGGCGCCGCCCGCGTCGATCGCCGAGAACAGCGCGAAGCTGTCGTCGCCGGTGGCCCGGGCGTCGTTGTTGCTGACCAGGTTGTTGGTGCTGCCGTTGGTCATGTTGATGCCGTCGGCGAACATGTTGCGGATCCGGGAGTTCTTGATCGTCATGTAGTCGGTGTTCGCGCCCCAGTAGAGGCACACCATGTGCTCGTTCCAGATGTTGTCGATCACGATGTTCGACACGTTGGAGAAGTCGAACACCTTGCCCGGACCGTCGATCCGCGAGGTGTAGTTGCCGAAGTAGGCGAAGTTCTTGAAGGACGAGTTCGCCGCCGAGTTCTCGGCCCGGAAGCCGATGTCGGTGTTGTCCTGGCCCGACGGAGCGTTGAACCGGGTGTACCAGGGGCCGGCGCCGGTCACCTGCACCGCCTTGCCGTACACCTGGAACTTCGACGAGGTGGAGTAGTTGCCGGCCGGCAGGTACACCCCGATCAGGTTGCCGGTGGTGTCCATCCGCACCCGGTCCAGGGCGTTCTGCACGTCCTGGTGGGTGAAGCCGGTCGGCGTGGTGTAGCGCGCCGGGTCCGGGTTGGCGATTGGCGCCACCTGCTCCGTGTTGATGAAGTCGATGGCGTACGTGGTGGTGTTGGCCGGGTCCTTCTGGAGGCGGATCTTGCTGCCGGCCGGGACGGTGGAGTTGAGCATGACGTTGGCTTCGTCGTAGATGTGCCGCGGCCCGCCCGCGCTCGGCGAGTTGCCCGGGCTGGTCTCGTTGCCGTAGAGCCAGGCGTACCGGGACGTCAGGTCGATGGCCTTGTGGAACGTGCCGTTGACGTAGACGTTCAGCGTGGAGTTGATCCCCCCGCCGCCCGGGGCGTCCGGGATGGAGAAGCGGGTGACCAGCGTGTTGGTGCTGGCCCGGGTGGTGAACTCGACGTAGCTGCCGGTCGAGTTGAGGGTCACCGCCCGCCGACCGGACGCCTCGCCGGCCAGGTCTCCGACCTCCCGGTTCGGCCCGACGACGCTGGCGCCGCCGCCGACCGCGCCGTCCTCGGCCTCGTACATGTCGTACGGCATGTTGGCGCCGCGACCGACGAAGAGCGGGCGGTCACTGGTGTTGTTGGCCTGCTTGACCGGCAGCTCGTTGCCGTCGGCGGCGAGCACCACCCGGACGGTGTACTTACCGTTCGCGGCGGTCCAGGTGCCCAGGTTGATCGGGCCGACCGTGGCACCGGCGTTGATCACGCCGGGGTACGAGCCGGTCAGCGTACGGACCACGGTGCCGGACTCGTTGAGCACGGTGAGCGTGATGCCGTGCGCGCCGGACGCGGACGCCACACTGCCGGCGTTGCGCACCGACACCGAGAAGGTGACCGTGTTGCCGGCCGACGGGTTGCCCGGCGACCAGGCCACCGACGAGGCGACCAGGTCCGACGTGGCGACCGGGCTGACCACCAGCGGGCTGGGGTTGGAGTAGCTGTTGTTGGTGTCGTCGGACTCGACGACGGTGTTCGACTCGTCCACCTTCGCGCTGAGCGGGTAGCTGCCCGAGTCACGGGTGCCGATGCTGGCGCTGACAGTGGTCGAGGCGCCGGCCGCGAGACCGCCGACCGACGCGGTGCCGACCCGGGTGGCACCCAGGTAGAAGTTGACGTTCGTCGCGCCGGAGGCCGCCGAGCCCGCGTTACGCACTGTCGCGGAGAGCGTGATGGTGCTGGTCTCCACGGGTGCGGACGGGCTGAACGACATGCCGGTCACGGTCAGGTCCGGGTTCGGCGCGGGGGTGCCGAAGACCTGGAACTCGGCCACCTGCCCGGCCGGAGCGCCGGTGTTCGAGGCGATCGAGAGCCGTACGTCGGCTGCGGCACCGGAGACCGGGATGGTCACCGTGTTGCCGCTGCCTGGGTTGAAGGTGTAGTTCGCCGCGCCGACCAGGGTGGTGAAGCTCGACGAGCCCTGGTCCCGGCCGAGCACTGTGATGTTCTGCGTACGCGCACCCCACGCCGAGTCCGGGTTGAGCTTCACCACGACCTGGCTGAGGCTGGCGTTCGCGCCGAGCTGCACGGTCAGCGTGCTCGGGTTGCCGTTGCCCTCCCAGTAGGTGGCCACGTTGTTGTCGTTGGCGTTGGTGGCCACGAACGTGTGCACGTACCCGGAGGCGGTGATCGGCTTGCCGATCGCCAGGTTGGAACCGGTCGGCGGGTTGCCGGTGCCGGTCCGGGTCACGGTGTTGCTGTTCGCCGACTGGTTGCCGGCCGCGTCCTTGGCCCGCACGTAGTACGAGACCGTCGTGCTGGCCGACTGGCTGTCGGTGTACGTGAGCGTCGAGCCGTTGACGCTGCCGCGCAGCGCGCCGTTGGCGTAGACGTCGTACCCGGTCACCCCGACGTTGTCGGTCGACGCCGACCAGGTGAGCCGGATCTGTCCACTGGCCGGCTCGGTGTACGCCAGGTTGCCGGGGACGCTCGGAGCCTGGGTGTCGGTGTTGCCGGCAGCACCGTAGACCTCGACCTCGGAGAGCTGGGCGGCCGGCCAACCGGTGTTGCCGGTGACCTGCACCCGTACGTAGCGGGTGCTGGCGGCGGTGAAGCTGACCGTCGCGGTGTTGCCGCTGGCCGGGTTGAAGGTGTAGCCGGCGGACGCCTTCAGGGTGGTGAAGGACGAGCCGTTGGTGGAGCCGAGCACCGACAGCGTCTGGGTGCGGGTCTGCCAGTCCGACGCGGGCGGCAGCTTGAGCACCACCCGGTCCACGCTGACCGTGGCGCCCAGGTCGGCCTGGATCCACTGCGGGAACGCGTTGTTGGCGCTCTCCCAGTAGGTCGACGCGTTGCCGTCGTTGGCGTTGCTCGCCACGTAGTTCTGGTTGTAGCTGCTGGCGGTCATGGTGGCGGAGAGCCCGGCGAGCATGGCGACGCGGGCGGCGGCCGCGACCGGGTCGGAAACTGGTGCCGCGCTGGCCGCCGCGGGGGTGACGACCGGTGCGGTGACGAGGAGCATCCCGGCGAGCACGCTGGAGAGCAGCCGCCGACGGCCGGAGCGGGTGGTGCCGGGGACGGGAGTGGGCGCGCCGGTCGGCGGCGTGCCTCGTCTGGTGCCGTTTCTGGACATGGGGTCGCTACACCTCTTTCGGGGGTGGGTGTGGGTGCGTTGCCCGGCGACGGGTGCAGGGGTACGCCCGTCGTTCCGCGACAGGTGGGGGACGGTGCGGGTTGGGGGACGGGGTGGGCGGCCGGCGCTGCGTTGCGCCGGACCGCCCGGACCGGGTGCCCCCACCCTGGGCGGGCGGGGGCACCTGGCCTAGCTGGAATAGACCTCGAACTCGCTGAGCTGACCTGCTGGCCAACCGGTGTTGCCGGTGACGGTCAGCCGCAGGTACCGCTGGCTGGTCGCCGTGAAGGTCACGGTGACCGTGTTGCCGCTGCCCGGGTTGAAGGTGTAGCCGGCGGACGCCTTCACTGTGGCGAACGTCGAGCCGTTGGTGGAGCCGAGCACCGCCAGTGTCTGGGTGCGCGTCTGCCAGGCCGATGACGGTGGGAGCTTGAGCACGACCCGGGACACCGTCCGGTTGGTGCCCAGGTCCACGGTCAGCGACTGCGGGAAGGCGTTGTTGGCGCTCTCCCAGTAGGTGTTCGGGTTGCCGTCCACAGTGTTGGCGGCGGCGTACACGTCGGAGTGGCTGGTCTCGGTCACCGGCCGCGCCGGCCGCCGCGTCCGTGGCCAGCGAGTCCATCCCGTACGCCAACTCGGTCGCCAGCGCCTCCGGCTCTCCTCGCCCGCTGCCGGCCAGCAGCGCGGCCCGGTCGTTGTGTTGCCGGTGACGGTGACCCGGATGTAGCGGCGGTCGCCGGAGGGCAGCCCGATCGACACGGCGTTGCCGGCGCCCGGGTCGAAGACCCTACCGGCGGACGACGCCAGCGTGGCGTACGACGATCCGTCGGTGGAGCCGAGCACCGACACCGTCTGGGTACGGCGTTCCCAGCCGGCGGGCAGCTTGAGCACCACCCGGTCGACGGGCCGGGCCGAGCCCAGGTCGACGGTGACCGACTGGGGGAACGCGTTGTTGGCGCTCTCCCAGTAGCTGGCCGCGTTGCCGTCCACCGCGTTGCCCGCCGTGTAGCTCTGGTTGGTGCTGGTCGCGGTCGCCGGTCGGTTCAGGGCGAGGTTTCCGCTGGTGGGAGGCGGGGTGGTCGGGGGCGGGGTGGTC
>NZ_JAGPYA010000073.1:0-30874 GCF_018070245.1 Micromonospora sp. M61
GACGGGCCGGTGGATGCAGGTGACCTTGCGTAGCATCGCCAGCCCGGCGAGCGCATCCGCCCGTTCAGCAGCCAACCACGGGGGTTCCATGTCCAACATGCCGACCAACAGCCGGCATCAGGCCGGCCTGACCGCCCTCTACCTGGGCATCTTCGCCACGGTCTGGTTCAGCGTGCCGGCGGTGGAGCAGCCGTGGCGCGCCTTGTTGGTGGTCGGCAGCGTGGCGTCCATGATCACCGCCGTGCTGGGCGGTGTGATGTCTGGCCGTCCCCGGGGCGAGGGTGGCGGTGCGCAGGAGCGGGCGACCAACCGGCGGTACCTGCTCATCGTCGTCGCCGAGTTCGCCGCCGCCGGGCTGGGCGCCGTCCTGCTGGCTGCCGCCGACCGGGCCGAGTACATTCCGGTGCTGGTCTGCGCGGTGGTCGGGCTGCACTTCTTCCCGCTCGCTCCGCTGCTGCGAGACCCGCTGCTCAGGCCGCTCGGTGTCGCGCTGTGCGTGGTGGCGGCGGCGGGGCTCGTGGCCGCGTTCGGCTCGGCGGTCGCCGCGGGTCGGGTGGTCGGCATCGGCGCGGGGGTGCTGCTGCTCGGTTACGCCGTGCAGGCGCTGGTCCGCGCCTACCGCCCGGCCTGAACGGCACGCGAGGCAGGCGTGAATGGCGCGCGCACCCGCCCCGGGGGGTTGATCGGCTCCGCTTGCTGGAAGTCGGGCTGTCCGGGCAACGTGGACACCCCGACTTCCGGGAAGCCGTGTCGATCAAGCCGCTGAAACCCGGGCGACACGCCTCCGGGGGCGTCGTAGGGTGACCGGCGGCCTGTCGTACCCCGGAGGTAGACAGGTCGTGGTGGTCGGCACGGTGGGTGGGGGTGGTCGTGGTGAGCGTGGCGACAGCGACGCGCGGGCGGTTCCCGTGGGTGCCGGCGTACGCGGTCTTCGAGCACTATCTGGTGGGTCTACGACGCACCTGGCGGGCCGGGGTGTTCTCGTCGTTCCTGCTGCCGGTGCTGACCGTGCTCGGCTTCGGGTTGGGCGTCGGCGCCTACATCGACCAGGGCGTCGGCGGGGTGCGTTACCTCGACTGGCTGGTGCCCGGGCTGATCGCCTCGACCGCGCTCCAGGTGACCGTCGGTGACTCGACCTGGCCGGTGTTCAGCAACTTCCAGTGGGTCAAGACCTACTTCGCGCAGAGCGCGTCGCCGCTGCGGGTGGGCGACATCGTGGCCGGGCACCTGGCCTTCGTGCTGTTCCGGGTGCTCACCACGATCGTGGCGTTTCTGCTGGTCACCGGGTTGTTCGGGGCGCTGCGGTCGCCGTGGGCGGTGGTCACCCTGCCGGTGGTCGCGTTGCTCGTGCTGGCCGTCGCCGCGCCGACCTTCGCGTACGCCGCGTCGGTGTCCAGCGACAGTTGGCTCGCGATGCTGTTCCGGTTCGCCGTCATCCCCATGACGCTCTTCGCCGGGGTGTTCTTCCCGGTCGAGTCCCTGCCCGACGCGCTGCGGTGGCTGGCGTACGTGACGCCGCTGTGGCACGCCGTCGACCTGTGTCGCGCGGCCACGCTCGGCATCGCCCCACAGTGGTCGGTCGCCGGGCATGTGCTCTACCTGGCCGCCTGGGCCGTCGCCGGTTGGCTGCTGGCGTTGCGCACGTTCCGTCGCAAGCTCGTCGTCTAGGGAGGCCGCCGTGGTCACGCTGATTCTGCCCCGGCTGGTCGACGTCTCCGCCGCGTCCCGGCGGTCGGCGTCGGTGGTCGAGCGCAACCTCTCGGCACTGAAGGCGGTCTACTGGCTGCTGCTGCTGTCCGGCTTCGTGGAGCCGCTGCTCTATCTGCTCTCCATCGGGGTGGGCGTGGGGGCGCTCGTCGGCGATCTGCCGCTGCCCGACGGCCGACTGGTCTCGTACGCGGAGTTCGTGGCCCCGGCGATGCTCGCGTCCTCGGCGATGACCGGGGCGCTCGCGGAGACCACCTTCAACTTCTTCGGCAAGATGAAATACATGAAGCTGTACGACGGGATGATCGCCACCCCGGTACGGCCGTTCGAGATCGCCGTTGGCGAGCTGGGTTGGGCGATGCTGCGGGGCAGCGCCTACTCGGCCGCGTTCCTCGGGGTGATGGTCGCTCTGGATCTGACCAGCGTCGGCCGCGCCTTGGCCGCCCTACCGGCCGCGGTGCTGGTCGGGTTCGCGTTCGGGGCGCTCGGCATGGCGATCTCCACCTTCATGCGCAGCTGGCAGGATTTCGACCTGGTGGGCTCCGCGCAGTTCACGCTGTTCCTGTTCTCCGGCACCTTCGTGCCGGCGCAGGCCTACCCGACTCTGCTGCACTGGCTGGTCGAGGTCACCCCGCTGTACCGGTCGGTGCACCTGATCCGTGGGGTCGCGCTGGGCGGCGGTGGCTGGGTCTGGGTGCTCGACGTGCTCTACCTGCTGGCGATGCTGGCGGTCGGCCTGTTCGTGGCCTCCCGTCGGATGGGCAGGTTGCTCTACAAGTAGGGGTTATCCGCGCGCGTTCACGGGGCATGTCCGGTGGTGACACCACCGACGAAGAGGAGGGGCGATGGCCTCGGACGAGTCTTCCGCCCAGCGGGAGCGGGAGCGTGATCCCGCGAACGCGCCGGTCGGGCCCGACGCGGGGCCGGACAGCCCCACCGATCTGCCCGGCAGCGGTTGGAAGGCGGCGCTGCGCCGGACGGTCCGCGAGTTCCAGGACGACAGCCTGACCGACTGGGCGGCGGCGTTGACCTACTACGGGGTGCTGTCCATCTTCCCCGGCCTGCTGGTGCTGATCTCCCTCCTCGGCCTGCTCGGCAAGAGCGCCACCCAGGGCGTCAAGGACACCGTCAACCAGGCAGTGCCGAACGACAGCATCCAGAAGATCATCGAGGAAGCGATCGACACCGCCCAGCAGAACGGCGGTCTGGCCAGCGTCGCGGCGATCATCGGTCTGTTGGCCGCGTTCTGGTCCGCGTCCGGTTACATCGGCGCGTTCATGCGCGCCTCGAACACCATCTACGACGTGCCGGAGGGCCGGCCGATCTGGAAGACGCTCCCGATCCGGCTCGGCGTGACCGCGGTGGTCGGGGTGTTGCTGCTGGTCAGCGCGGTGATCGTGGTCTTCACCGGTCGTCTCGCCGAATCGGTCGGTGACGTGATCGGGCTGGGCTCGACGGCCGTCGCGGTGTGGGACGTCGCCAAGTGGCCGGTCCTGCTGATCCTGGTCAGCCTGATGTTCGCGATCCTCTACTGGGCCTCGCCGAACGCGCGGCACGGCGGCTTCCGCTGGGTCAGCCCGGGCGGGGTGCTGGCCGTGGTGATCTGGCTGGTGATCTCCGGGCTGTTCGCCTTCTACGTGAGCAACTTCGGCTCGTACAACAAGACGTACGGGGCGCTCGCCGGCGTGATCATCTTCTTGGTCTGGCTCTGGCTGAGCAACATCGCGATCCTGCTGGGTGCCGAGTTCGACGCCGAGTTGGAGCGGGGCCGCGCCATCGAGGCGGGTCACGACGTCGACGACGAGCCGTACGTCGAGCTGCGCGACGACCGCAAGCTTCGCAAGAAGAGGGGATCCGCCGGCCGCAGCTGACCGCCTCGCACGAATCGCCCCGCCACCGCACGTCCGGCTGGCGGGGCGATTTCGTGTCCATCGATGGAACTGCTGGCAAGCGGATGCGGGCGGCCCGTGATCCTTTTCTTGATCGACTAGTAGCTTTTGTTCTTTCGGACAAAAGTTGGTCTCGGAACGGTTGAAGCTCTGGACAGGCGGCGCGGAACGCTCCTACTGTGTCGGACACAACACATCGACATGACGTCGATGTGAACGAGGCTGATGAAGAGGTGGCCCCCGTTGCGGACCGTCGATCCCCTGCACGTACGACTGTTGCGGTTGCTCCGCGACGAGGGGGCCGTGTCCCGGGCCGAGCTGGGCGACCGGCTCCAGATGCCGCGCCCGCGCATGCTGGCCGAGCTGGAACGTCTGGTCGCGCTGGGCTACGTCGCCGAGGCGGGGCTGGCCGCCTCCCGAGGTGGGCGTCGCTCGACCCTGGTGGAGCTCAACCCGAAGCTCCGCTTCGCCGCCGTCGACCTCGGCGCCAGCTCGATAGACATCGAGGTGGTCAACGGCCGCCTCGAACCGGTGGCCCACTACGGCGAGGCCGCCGACATCCGCAACGGCCCGAAGGTGACCCTGCAACGGGTCAACGAGTTGCTGCACAAGGCCCGGGTCGACGGCGCGTACGAGCGGTTGGACGCGGTCGGCATCGGCGTACCCGGCCCGGTCAGCTTCCGCGACGGCGTTCCGGTCTCGCCGCCGATCATGCCGGGCTGGGACCGGTTCCCGGTGCGCGAGCTGCTCAGCCGAGAGCACGGCTGCCCGGCGGTGGTCGACAACGACGTCAACATCATGGCGATCGGTGAGCGGCACGGCGGGGTCGCCCACTCGGTGGACGACTTCCTCTTCGTGAAGATCGGCACCGGCATCGGGTGCGGCATCTACCTCACCGGCGAGGTCTACCGGGGCACCGACGGTTGCGCCGGCGACATCGGCCACATCCAGGTCGACTCGCACGGTCCGATGTGTTCCTGCGGCAACATCGGTTGCCTGGAGGCGCTGTTCAGCGGTGCCGCGCTCGCCAAGGAGGCCACCGCGGCCGCCCGCAGTGGCGTCTCGCCGGCGCTCGCCGAGCGGATGACGCTGCGCGGTGTGGTGACGGCCCTCGACGTCGCCGAGGGCGCCGTCGAGGGAGACGTGGCCTGCATCCAGCTGATCCGTGACGGCGGACGGCGGGTCGGCGGTGTGCTCGCCGGCCTGGTCAGCTTCACCAACCCGTCGATGATCGTGATCGGCGGCGGGTTGGCCCAGCTCGGGCACATCCTGCTCGCCGAGATCCGCAGCGTGGTCTACCGCCGGTCGCTGCCGTTGGCCACCGGCAACCTGCCCGTTGTGCTGTCCGAGCTCGGTGGCCGTGCCGGTGTCACCGGGGCGGCGGTGCTCGCGAGTGACGTCGCCTTCGCGGAGGCGTCATGAGCGCGAGCAGTGAGCCGGGCTCGCGAGCCCCGCAGTCGCGACCAGCGGCCGGTGCCGTGAAGTTGACCGAGATCCTGTCGTGAGCGAGGAGGAGACTGTGGCTCTGCCCGAGGATGACGCCGCCACCGCGTCGGCTGAGGCCGTCGCCGAGGCACCGCTGGTCGAGGCTCCCGCTGACACCGTCGCGGGCGAGGTGGTCCTGCGCCTCACCGATGTGGTCAAGACCTTCCCCGGCGTACGCGCGCTCGATGGTGTGCAGCTGGAGGTGCGTGCCGGCGAGGTGCACTGTCTGCTCGGTCAGAACGGCGCCGGCAAGTCCACCCTGATCAAGGTGCTCTCCGGGGTGCACCAACCGGATTCCGGGCAGGTGGAGTGGCGCGGCGAGCCGGCCACGTTCGCCAACCCGCAGGCCGCGATGAAGGCCGGCATCGCCACCATCTACCAGGAGCTCGACCTCGTCGAGGACCTGTCGGTGGCGGAGAACGCCTTCCTCGGCCACGAATACCGCAGCTTCGGGTTCGTCCGGCGCGGCCGGATGGCCCGGCACACCCGGCAGATCCTCAGTCGGCTCGGCCACGGCGAGATCCCGCCCGGGCGGATGGTCCGGTCGCTGCCGGCGGCGGGCAAGCAGATCGTCAGCATGGCCCGGGCGCTGTCACACGAGGCCCGACTGATCATCATGGACGAGCCGAGCGCCGTGCTGGCCCATGACGAGGTCGGCAATCTGTTCCGGATCATCCGGGAGCTGACCGCGCAGGGCATCGCCGTCATCTACATCTCCCACCGCCTGGAGGAGATCCGCGAGATCGGCGACCGGGTCACCGTACTCAAGGACGGCCGGACCACCGCGGCCAACCTGCCGGCGCGCGACACCCCGACCCGCGACCTGGTCAGCCGGATGACCGGCCGGACCATCGAGTACGTCTTCCCGGACCGGCCGAGCGACGACGCCGCGGGTGCCGACCTGCTCCAGGTGCAGGGGTTGACCCGGCCCGGTGAGTTCGCCGACGTCTCGCTGAACGTGCGTGCCGGGGAGATCGTCGGCATTGCCGGGCTGGTCGGCTCCGGCCGTTCCGAGCTGCTGGAGACCATCTACGGCGCCCGTCTCGCGGAGGCCGGCTCGGTCCGGATGAACGGCAAGGTGCTGCGTCCCGGCGTGGGCGCGGCGGTGCGGGCCGGCATGGGGATGGCCCCGGAAGAACGCAAGAGCCAGGCGCTGCTGCTCGGTGAACCGATCTACCGCAACGTCACGCTGGCCACCTTCGGCCGGTACGCGCGGCTCGGCTTCACCAACGCCGCCAAGGAACGCGCCGAGGCGGACCGGATCGCCGAGACCCTGGAGCTGCGGCCCCGGGACGTCGACCGGCCGGTACGCACGCTGTCCGGCGGCAACCAGCAGAAGGTCGTGGTCGGGCGGTGGTTGCTCGGCGGCACGAAGTTGTTGCTGCTCGACGAGCCCACCCGGGGCGTGGACGTGGGCGCCCGGGCTGAGCTCTACCAGGTCATCCGTGCGTTGGCCGCCCAGGGCGTCGGCGTGCTGCTGGTCTCCAGCGAGGTGCCCGAGGTGCTGGGTCTGTCCGACCGGGTGCTGGTGATGCGGGAAGGGCGGGTCGTCCGCGAGGCCGCGGCCGGCGAACTCGACGAGAACACTGTGCTTGACCTCGTGATGGCGGGGTCCTTGATGGAAGGCGCACCGGCATGAGCGACGCGACTCCCACTCCCACCGCGACACCGGAGCGCCCGCAGCTTCCGGCGCAGTCGCCGCCGGTGGACCCGGCGGAGACGGCGGTGGCCGGCGATAAAGCAGCATCCGCGGGTCGGCTCTCCTGGTGGCGGGGCGACGGCGGCGACGGCGCCAAGCGCAACCTCGGTCTGATCGGTGTGTTGGCCGCACTGATCGTGGTTGGTGCGGTGACCAAGCCGGATCTCTACGGTGACCCGAACTGGGTCTGGAACAACGTCCTGGCCATCCTTCAGCTCGCCTCGGTCGTCGGCGTGGTGACGGTCGGTATGACGTTCGTGATCATCGGCGGTGGCATCGACCTGTCGGTCGGGGCGATCGTCGCGCTGGCCGGCGTCTGGTGCACCACGGTGGCCACCCAGAGCTACGGCGCCGGTGGGATGATCTTCACGGCCCTCGCGGTCGGCATCTGTGTCGGTCTGGTCAACGGGGTGCTCATCTCGTACGGGCGGTTGGTGCCGTTCATCGCGACGCTCGCGATGCTGGTGGCGGCGCGGGGCCTCGCGGCGTCGATCTCCAACAAGCAGACCCAGGTGTCGAGCAGCACCTTCATCAACGACATCGCGGCGCGCAAGGTGATCGGTATTCCGATCCTCGTCTACATCCTCGGCGCGGTGGTGCTGGCCGGGTGGGTCGTGCTCAACCGGACGACCTTCGGCCGGCGGACCATCGCCGTCGGCGGTAACCCGGAGGCGGCACGGCTGGCCGGCATCAACGTCCGCCGCCACACCATGCTGCTCTACGCGCTCTCCGGTCTGTGCTGCGGCATCGCCGCCATCATGCTCACCTCGCAGGCCACCTCGGCGCAGGCGGCGATGGCCAACCTGTACGAGTTGGACGCGATCGCCGCGGCCATCATCGGTGGAACGCTGCTCAGCGGTGGTCGGGGCACGATCGTCGGCTCCCTGCTCGGCGTCATCATCTTCGCCACGATCACCAACCTCTTCGCCATCAACGGCCTCTCCATCGAGGCGCAGAACATGGTCAAGGGCGGCATCATCGTCGCCGCCGTCCTGGTCCAGCAGTTCCAGTTCAAGTCCGTCACTCGGCTCCTCGCGCGGAACAGGGTCACCACCGCTACCTGACGCACCGCACCGTTGTCCCGGGCGACGTCGAGAAATTCGACAGTGGCCGGGCCTCGCACACCCTCACCAACTCAAATCCCGCTCCCAGGAGGTCATTCATGACCCAGCACAGTCGCGACCTGTCGCGCCGCCGGTTGCTCTTCGGTGGAGCCGCAGTAGGCGCCGCCACCCTTCTCACCGCCTGCACCAGCAACGAGACGCCGGCAGCCAGCACCCAGACCAAGGCCGCCGGAGACAGCGCCGGCAACAACGCGCCGGGCAAGAAGGTCGTCATCGGCTTCTCCGCGCCGGCCGCCGACCACGGCTGGATGGGTGCGATCCACGCCAACGCCAAGGCTCAGGCCGCGGCCTACTCGGACGTGGAGTTCAAGGAGGTCGACGGTGGGTCGAACTCCGAGGCCCAGCGCTCCACGCTCGGCACCCTGATCGCCCAGAAGCCGGACATCATCGTCGTGCTGCCGCACGACGGCAAGGAGGTCAACGCCGTTGCCCTCCAGGCGATGCAGGCGGGCATCCCGATCGTGAACCTCGACCGGGCGTTCCCCGACGCGCTGGCCTCGCGGCTGGTCATCAAGGGCGACAACTACGGCATGGGCGTCTCGGCCGGGCACTTCATCGGCAAGCAGCTCAAGGCCAAGGGCATCGCCAACCCGGTGATCGGTGAGATCGCCGGCCTGGAGATCCCGCTGACCGTCGAGCGCAGCGCCGGCTTCGCGGCGGCCCTGGCGACCTACGGGTTCAAGGTGAACAACCGTCGCTCCGCCGAGTTCACCTCGGACAGCGGCCAGCGTGAGGCGGCCCAGCTGCTCCAGGCGCTGCCGAAGATCGACGCGGTCTGGAACCACGACGACGACCAGGGCATCGGTGTGCTGGCCGCCATCAAGCAGGCCAACCGGTCTGAGTTCTTCATGGTCGGCGGCGCCGGCTCGAAGCTCGCGATCGACGCGATCAAGGCCGACAACACCGTGCTCAAGGCAACGGTCACGTACAACCCGTCGATGGCCTCGTCGGCAGTCTCCCTCGCGCGGCTCGTCGCGCAGGGCCGGGGCCTGGGCGACCTGACGGAACTGCAGGTTCCCAAGGAAGTAACCCTGGCCTCCGAGACGATCACCAAGGAGAACGCGAGCAGCTACGACAAGCTCGGGTTCTGACATACCGGGGGGAGACCCACCTTGTCCACGACAGACAAAGAACTGCGGGTCGGCATGGTCGGCTACGCGTTCATGGGCGCCGCGCACTCACAGGCGTGGCGCACGGTGAACCGCGTCTTCGACCTGCCGGCGCGGGCCCGGATGGCGCTGATCTGCGGTCGAGACACAACGAAGGTGGCGGATGCCGCCGACCGGCTCGGCTGGGACGCGTACACCACGGACTGGCGTGACCTGATCAACCGGGACGACATCGACGTGATCGATGTCTGCACACCGGGCGACAGTCACGCCGAGATCGCGCTCGCCGCGTTGGCCGCCGGTAAGCACGTCCTGTGCGAGAAGCCGTTGGCCAACACGGTGGCGGAGGCACGGGCGATGACCGCTGCGGCGGAACTCGCCCGGGCCTCCGGGGTGCGGTCGATGTGCGGGTTCAACTACCGCCGGGTCCCCGCGGTCACGATGATGCGCCAGTTGGTCGCCGACGGACGACTCGGGGTGATTCGACACGTCCGTGCGACGTACCTGCAGGACTGGATCGTGGACCCGCAGTTCCCGCTGGTCTGGCGGTTGCAGAAAGACAGGGCGGGCTCCGGCGCGCTCGGTGACATCGGTGCGCACATCATCGATCTGACCCAGTTCGTCACCGGCCAGAAGATCAGCGGGGTCAGCGCGGTCACCGAGACGTTCGTCAAGGAACGGCCGTTGCCGGCCGAGTCGAGTGGTCTCGCGGCCACTGTGGACGGCCACACCGCGCCGACCGGGCCGGTCACCGTCGACGACGCCGCGGTCTTCGTGGCACGGCTCGACGGCGGCGCCCTGGCCACGTACGAGGCGAGCCGGTTCGCCACCGGTCGCAAGAACGCGTTGCGTGTCGAGATCAACGGCTCGCTGGGCAGCGTGATCTTCGACCTGGAGCGGCTCAACGAGCTGGAGTTCTACGACGCCACCAGGCCGAGCGTAGAGCAGGGTTTCAGCCGCATCCTGGTGACCGAGGGCGAGCACCCGTACATGTCGGCGTGGTGGCCTCCGGGCCACATCATCGGCTACGAGCACTCGTTCACGCACGAGATGCGCGACTTCATCGAGGCGGTCGCCACCGGCGTCGACCCGACTCCGTCCTTCGCCGACGCGTTGCAGGTCCAGCTGGTGCTGGACGCGGTGACCCGCTCGGCGGAACTCGGTTCCTCCTGGACCGAGGTGGAGCCGGCGCTGATCGCGGCGGCCGTCTGACCATCGACCATCCGCGATGGTGGTGATCGCACCACCATCGCCCTACCAGCTTCCCGAAGCCGACCGGCGAGGGACCGACCGCGGATTGCGCCCCGCGGCCGGGACTAGGTCGGCGTCGGAGAGCGTGCGGCCGGGCACTGCGGCCCGGTGGCGCACGAGCAGGACGGTCGTCCGGTGCGACCGGACCGGGATTCCCCGGCCGCACCGGAGGACCGCCACCAATCCGGAGATCCGGAGGACCTGATGGCACCGCCCGCCGCTGCCCCCACCCGTACCGCAACCACCCGCCGACGTCCGGCGGGTCGTGCTGCGGTCGGTGACCTGGTGGGCACGGCGGCCTGAGACGCCCGGTCGGGACGCATCAGCGCCCCGGCCGGTCGGGTGCGGGGGAGACAGGGTCGAGACGCCGACCCGACCCTGTCTACCAAGCCCCGTCTGCCCGCGCCCGGACCGGAAACCGGTCCGGCGTCGTCGCCGCCGACGCCGACGTCGGAACCCGGTGCCAAACCGGTGTGGGACGGGCGGACGGGGCCCCGCAAAACCGGGGCGTATCTTTCCGAAACATATTCTGATATTCCTATATTTAGCGGTATCGCGGTTCCTCGTGAACGGGGAAGGAGCACCATGCGAACAGGTGTCTGGCTGGTAGGAGCGCGCGGTTCCGTCGCGACCACCAGCATCGTCGGGGGGCTCGCGCTGCGGGCTGGCCTGGCCGGGCCCACCGGCTGCGTCACCGAGCTGCCCGAGCTGCGTGGCCCCGCCCTGCCGAGCTTCGCCGACCTCGTCTTCGGCGGGCACGACCTGGCCACCACCCCGCTGTCCAAGCGCGCCGAGGCCCTCGCCGACGCCGGTGTCATCCCCTGGCGGCTGGTCGCCGCGCTCCCCGACGAGCTGAACGCGGTCGAGCAGGAGCTGCGCCCGGCGCCGGTCGGTGCCACCCAGGCCGACCGGGCCGACGCCGTGGTCCGCGACCTCACCAGCTTCCGTGAGCGGCACCACCTGGACCGGGTGGTGGTGGTCAACGTCTCCGCCACCGAACCGGCACCGGAGCCGCACCCCGGGCACGCCGACCCGGCCGCGTTGCGCGCCGCCCTCGCCGGGCCGGACGAGGTGCTGCCGGTCAGCTCCCTCTACGCGTACGCGGCGGTGCTGGCCGGCTGCCCGTACGTCGATTTCACCCCGTCCACCGGGCTGCGGCTGCCGGCGCTGGCCGCGCTGGCCGAGGAGGCCCGACTGCCGTACGCCGGGCATGACGGCAAGACCGGGGAGACCCTCGTCAAGTCGGTGCTCGCGCCGATGTTCGCGATGCGCAACCTGGCCGTGCGCTCCTGGTCCGGGGTCAACCTGCTGGGCGGTGGCGACGGCGCCACCCTCGCCGACCCGGCGGCCAACGCGGCGAAGGTGCAGAGCAAGCAGCGGGTGCTCGGCGAGACGCTGGGCTACGTCCCGCAGGGCGGCACCCGCATCGAGTACGTCGAGGATCTGGGCGACTTCAAGACCGCCTGGGATCTGATCACCTTCGCCGGCTTCCTCGGCACCGGCATGCGGATGGAGTTCACCTGGCACGGCTGCGACTCCGCGCTGGCCGCGCCGCTGGTGCTCGACCTGGCCCGGCTCACCGCCGCCGCGCACGCCGCCGGGCAGGTGGGGCCGCTGGCCGAGCTGGGCTTCTTCTTCAAGGACCCGCTCGGCTCGCCCACCCACTCGCTGGGCGAGCAGTGGGCCCGGCTGAGCGACTTCACCCGGCAGCTGCACGCCGGCGGGGACGGTGTCCATGACAACGTTGGCTGATCTCGCCGAGCTGGTCCGGGCACCGGCCGCGCTCTCGGTGCCCGGTGACGTGATCGCCGGTGCGGCGGCGGCCGGCGCGCTGAGCCCGCGTACGCCCGCCCTGGCCGGCGCGTCGGTGCTGCTCTACTGGGCCGGCATGGCCGCCAACGACTGGGCCGACCGGGGCCTGGACGCGGTGGAACGCCCCGAGCGGCCGATCCCCAGCGGTCGGGTCACCCCGGCCGCCGCGGTGGGCCTCGCGGCGGGTCTCACGGCCGCCGGCGTGGGCCTGGCCGCCGCCGTGGGCGGTCGCCGCGCCGTCGCGCTCGCCGTGCCGCTGGCCGCCACCATCTGGGGGTACGACCTGTTGGCCAAGAACACCGCCGCCGGTCCGGCCGTGATGGCCGCCTGCCGGGGGCTGGATGTGCTGCTCGGCGCGTCCGGTGGGCGGGTGACCCGGGCGTTGCCGGCGGCGGTGACGGTCGCCGCGCACACCTGGACGGTCACCGCACTGTCCCGCCGGGAGGTCACCGGCGCAGACGCCACCCTGCCGATGCGCACCCTCGCGGGCACCGCGTTGGTCGCCGCCAGTGCCGCCGTCGCCGTGCCGGGCGCCCGACGCGCAGCCCTCCGGACGGCGAACCAGGCCGAGGCCACCGACCAGATCGAGACCGTCGACGAGGCCGGTGGGCGCGCGGGTCGCAGCCGGTCGGCCACGATCGCGGCGGTGCTGCCCGCCGTGCTGGCCGGCTGGTACGCCGCCCGCTACGGCGCGGCCCAGGCCGAGGTGGTCCGGGACCCGTCGGCCGGGCGGGTCCGCGCGGCCGTCGGCGCCGGGATCACCGGTCTGCCCGCCCTCCAGGGGGCGCTCACCGCGCGCGGTGGAGCAGGTCTGCTCGGGGTGGCCGTCGCGGCGGCCGCGCCGCTGGGTCGACGGTTGGCCCGGAAGGTCTCCCCGACATGAGCATCCCCGAGCCCCGGCCCGGTGCGCCGGCCGCCGACGCCACGACGCTGCGCCTCGGGTACGGCACCAACGGCTTCGCCAACCATCGGCTCGACGACGCGCTCGCCGTCATCGCCGACCTCGGCTACGACGGGGTGGCGCTCACCCTGGACCACGACCACCTGGACCCGTTCGCGCCCGGCCTCACCCGCCGGGTCGCCGCCGTCGGCAAACGGTTGGAGGCGCTCGGACTGGCCGTGGTGATCGAGACCGGGGCCCGCTACCTGCTCGACCCGTGGCACAAACACGCTCCGACGTTGCTGCACGACGACCCGACCCGGCGGATCGAGTTCCTGCGCCGGGCCGTGCGAATCGGTGCGGACCTGGGCGCGGAGGCGGTCTCGTTCTGGGCCGGTGTCCGACCCGAGGCGGTGTCGCAGCAGTGCGCCTGGGACCGGCTGGTGGCCGGCTGCGCCACAGTGGTCGACGCGGCCGACACCGCCGGCGTCACCCTCGGCTTCGAACCGGAGCCCGGCATGCTGGTGCAGGACATCGCCGACTGGCGTCGGCTGCACGCCGCTCTCGACTACCCGGCCCGCTTCGGCATCACCCTCGACATCGGACACTGCCGGTGCCTGGAGCCCTGGTCGGTGCCGCAGTGCGTCGCCGAGGTGGCCGACCACCTGGTCAACGTGCAGATCGACGACATGCGCCGGGGCGTGCACGAGCACCTGGAGTTCGGCGTCGGCGAGATCGACTTCCCGCCGGTGCTGGCCGCCCTGCGCGACGCCGGCTACCGCGGCCTGGTCGCCGTCGAGCTGCCCCGGGACTCGCACGCCGCGCCCGCCGTGGCCGCCCGGTCGATCGAGTTTCTGCGCGCCGCCGCGGCCACCGATTACCACCCTGCCCGCACCCTTTGCTCTGCACCCACCGAGGCGACACCCACCGAGGCGACACCCACCGAAGAGGCCCCGGTGCATATGTAGGTGCAGAGCAAAGGTGGCGGGCACCGCGTAGCAGCAAGAGGGAGGAGACGGGATGACACCGGATTCACTACGGGCCGCGCTGCGAGGCGTACCCGATCCCGATTGGTTGGACACGGCGCTGCGCCGGGTCACCACCGAGCCCACCGCGATCACCCGGCTCTTCCCCGCCGCAGGTCGGCGTTGCGGTCGGGGCGCGTTGCCCGAAGCGCCCGGCTGGACCGCCGACGACGCGGCCCGGGTGCTGCTGCTCACGGCGCTGCCCGGCGACCACGCGGCGTACGCCGACAGCCTCTACCGGCACGGCGACGCGGCCGAGCGGCGAGCCGTGCTGCGGGCACTGCCGCTGCTGCCGATCGGCGCCGCCGGCGTGCCGCTGCTGCACGACGCGATCCGCACCAACGACACCCGGTTGGTCGCCGCAGCCCTCGGCCCGTACGCCCGGCACCTCGACCCGGCCGCCTGGCGGCAGGCGGTGCTCAAGTGCGTGTTCAGCGGCGTCCCCCTCGCCGCGGTGGCCGACCTGGACACCCGGGCCGACGGGGAACTGGCCGCGATGCTGGCCGCGCTCGCCGCCGAACGGCACGCCGCCGGCCGGGACCTGCCCGCCGACGCCACCGACCTGCTCGACCGGCTCACCGCCGCACTGCCCCGGGAGGCGTGAATGCGCATCTTCGACCCCCACATCCACATGACCTCACGCACCACCGACGACTACGAACGGATGGCCGCAGCCGGAGTGCGCGCGGTGGTGGAGCCCTCGTTCTGGCTGGGTCAGCCGCGCACCAGCGCCGCCTCGTTCACCGACTACTTCGACTCGCTGATCGGGTGGGAGCCGTTCAGGGCCGGTCAGTTCGGGGTGCGGCACTTCGCCACGGTGGCCCTGAACCCCAAGGAGGCCAACGACCCGCGCTGCCGCGCGGTCCTCGACCTGCTGCCCCGCTACCTGGACAAGGACGCGGTGGTGGCGGTCGGCGAGATCGGGTACGACTCGATGACGCCGGAGGAGGACGAGGCGTTCGCCGCACAGCTCGCCCTGGCGGTGGCGTACGACCTGCCGGCGCTGGTGCACACCCCGCACCGGGACAAGGCGCGCGGATGCGAACGGACCCTCGCCGTGGTCGCCGAATCCGGCATCGAGGCGGGTCGCGTGGTGGTCGACCACCTCAACGAGGTGACCGTCAAGCTGGTCCGGGACAGCGGCTGCTGGTTGGGCTTCTCCATCTACCCGGACACCAAGATGACGCCGTCACGGATGGTCGAGCTGCTGCGGGAGTACGGCACGGAGCGGATTCTGGTCAACTCGGCCGCCGACTGGGGGCGCTCTGACCCGTTGCTGACCCGGGCCACCGGCGAGGCGATGCTGCTGGCCGGGTTCAGCGACGACGACGTCGACCAGGTGCTGTGGCGCAACCCGGTGGAGTTCTACGGGCAGTCCGGCCGGCTCGACCTCACCGACCTGGAGGTCACCGCCGTGGACCCGCAGACCGGCAACTCGATCCTGCGTGGCGGCAGCTGATGCGGCTGCGACATGCCGGCGGCGACACCGTCCACCTCGGCTACTGCACCAACGTGCACCCCGCCGAGGACCTCGCCGGCATCCTCGGTCAACTGGACACCTACGCCGTGCCGGTCCGCGAGGCGCTCGGCAGTGACCTGCTCGGGCTCGGCCTGTGGCTGGCTGCCCCGGTCGCCGCCGAGCTGGCCGCCGACCCGACGCTGCGCCGCCGGTTGCGCACCGAACTTGACGCGCGCGGTCTGGAGGTGGTCACCCTCAACGGCTTCCCGTACGCGGCCTTCCAGGCCCCAGTGGTCAAGCAGGACGTGTACCACCCGGACTGGACCACCGAGCAGCGCCTGACGTACACGCTGAATCTGGCCCGGGTGCTCGCGGACCTGCTGCCCGACGACGCCGCTCGGGGCTCGATCTCCACCCTGCCGCTGGCCTGGCGGCAACCGTGGGACACCGACCGGGCGGACGCGGCCCGACTCCGGCTCGACCAGCTGGCCGCCGGCCTGGCCGCCGTGCAGCGCGACACCGGCCGGGAGGTGCGGGTCGCCTTCGAGCCGGAGCCCGGCTGTGTCGTGGAGAGCACCGGCCAGGCCGCCGACCTGCTGTCCGGGATGGACACCGACCGGCTGGGCGTCTGTCTCGACCTGGCCCACCTGGCCTGCGCCTGGGAGGAGCCGGCCGAGGCACTGGAACGACTGCGGGCGGCCGGACTGCCGGTGGTGAAGGTGCAGGTCTCCGCCGCCGTCGAGGCCACCGACCCGGATGGTGGGGCCGAGGCGTTGCGCCGCTGGGTGGAGCCACGCTTCCTGCACCAGACCCGGGGCGCCGGTTGCGCCGGTCTGGCCGACCCGGCCGACCCGGCGTACGCGGCCGACGACCTGGACGAGGCACTGGACAGGGCGCTACCCGGGCCGTGGCGGGTGCACTACCACGTGCCACTGCACGCCCCGCCCGAGGAACCGCTCGGCTCGACCCTGCCGGTTCTTCGCGCGGCCCTGAGAGCGCTCTTCGACGGCCCGACCGCTGGCTGCGACCACCTCGACGTCGAGACGTACACCTGGGGGGTGCTGCCGGCGGCACGACGGCCCGGCACCGACGCGGAGCTGGCCGCGGGCATCGCCGCGGAGCTGGCCTTCGCCCGGGACGAACTGGTCGGCCTCGGCCTGACCACAGAGCGATCCGTGAGCATGGGGGTGACGCGATGAGCCGGCGACTGGTGGTCCTCGACGTGGTGGGGTTGACGCCCCGACTACTGGCGCACATGCCTCGACTGCGAGGGGTCGCCGACGGCGGCTTCCGGGCCGAGCTGGGCACCGTGCTGCCCGCCGTGACCTGCTCGGTGCAGTCCACCTTCCTCACCGGCGAGCCGCCCAGCGGGCACGGGATCGTCGGCAACGGGTGGTATTTCCGGGAGCTGGGCGAGGTGCTGCTGTGGCGGCAGCACAACGCGCTGGTCGGCGGGGAGAAGCTCTGGCAGGCGGCCCGCAAGGCCGAGCCGGGCTACACCGTCGCCAACGTCTGCTGGTGGTACGCCATGGGTGCGGACGTCGACTGGACGGTCACGCCACGCCCCGTCTACTACGCCGACGGGCGCAAGGAGCCGGACTGCTACACCGACCCGCCGGAGCTGCACGACGCGCTCACCGGGCGGCTGGGCACCTTCCCGCTGTTCACCTACTGGGGGCCGACGGCCGGGTTGCCGTCGTCGCGGTGGATCTGCCAGGCGGCCGAGCAGATCCTCGCCGACGTGTCACCCGACCTGACCCTGGTCTACGTCCCGCACCTGGACTACGACCTGCAACGGTTCGGTCCCTCGTCGGCCCAGGCCGCCGCGGCGGCAGCCGAGCTGGACGCGGTGCTCGGGCCACTGCTGGACGCCGCCCGGGCGCGCGACGCCACAGTGGTGGTGCTCTCCGAGTACGGCATCACCGACGTGTCCCGGCCGGTGGACGTCAACCGGCTGCTGCGCGCCGAAGGGCTGCTGCGGGTGCACACCCAGGCCGGCATGGAATACCTCGACCCGTGGACGTCGAAGGCGTTCGCGGTCGCCGACCACCAGATTGCCCACGTCTACGTCAAGGACCCGGCCGACGTGCCGGCGGTGGCGAAGCTCTGCGCCAACCTGCCCGGGGTGGCCGAAGTGCTCGACGCCGAGGGCAAGGCCGCGCACGGTCTGGACCACCCGCGCGCCGGTGAGCTGGTGCTGGTGGCCGAGCCGGACGCCTGGTTCACCTACTACTACTGGCTGGACGACGCCCGGGCGCCGGACTTCGCCCGCCTCGTGGAAATTCATCGGAAGCCGGGTTACGACCCGGCCGAGCTGTTCTTCGACCCGGCCAACCCCGGTGCCGCGAAGGCCCGCGCCGGGGTGGCCCTGGCCCGAAAGAAGCTCGGCATGCGGTACCTGATGAGCGCTGTCGGCCTGGACGCCGGCGCGCAGGCGGTACGGGGCTCGCACGGGCGGCTGCCGGACGACCCGGCGGACGCCCCGGTGCTGCTCTGCTCCGACCCGACGGCCGCCCGGGACCGGATCGCGGCCACCGAGGTCAAGGCGCTGCTGCTGGAGTTGGCCGGGTTGGGCGCCGGCGGTACGGGCGGGCCGGGGGAGGGGGCATGACGGTCACCGTTGCGCCCACCGACGCGAGCGGGTTGCGGGCGCGCTTCGACGCGGAGCTGGCCGGGTTCCTCGAACGGCAGGGCCCGGACTGGCCCGACGGCGCGCCGCGCGGCGTGTTCACCGCCCTGCAACGGTTCGTGCTGGCCGGTGGCAAACGGTTGCGCCCGCTCTTCTGCTACTGGGGCTGGCGCGGGGCGGGCGCGGCCGACGGCACCCCGATCGTGGTGGCGGCCGCTGCCCTGGAGCTGTTCCACGCGTTCGCGCTGATCCACGACGACATCCTGGACGGCAGCGACCGCCGCCGGGGTGAGCCGTCGGTGCACCGGCTCTTCGCCGACCTGCACGCCCGCTCGTCCTGGCGTGGTGACCCCGAGGCGTACGGCCGTAACACGGCGCTGCTCTGCGGGGACCTCTGCGCGGCCTGGTCGGATCAGATGTTCCACGAGTGCGGGCTGAGCACCGAACAGGTGCACCGGGGGTACGGCGTGTTCGCGCTGATGCGTACCGAGGTGATCGCGGGGGAGTACCTGGACCTGGTCTCGGGTGTGGGTGACGGCTCGGTGGCCAGTGCGCTCACCGTGATACGGATGAAGGCTGCCCGGTACACGGTCACCCGGCCGCTCCAGATCGGTGCGGCCCTGGCCGGCGCCGGCCCGGAGTTGATCGCCGCGCTGGGCGAGTTCGGTGACCCGCTGGGCGACGCGTTCCAGCTCCGCGACGACGTGCTGGGTGTCTTCGGGGACCCGGCGGTCACCGGCAAGTCGGTCCTGGACGACCTGCGCGAGGGCAAGCCCACGGTGATGATGGCGCTGGCCCGCAGTGCCGCCGACCGGTCGCAGACCGCCCGGCTGCGGGAGCTGTTCGGCAATCCGGCGTTGGACGCCGACGGCGCGGCGGAGCTGCGCGCGATCATCGAGGCGACCGGTGCCCGAGAACGGATCGAGCAGATGATCCGGGTGCGGACGGAGGCGGCGCTCGTCGCCCTGCGGGCCGCGACGGTGGCCGACGAGGCTCGCTCGGCGCTGGTCGCGCTGGCCGGGCAGGCGATCGACCGCCGGGCCTGACCGGCAACTTTCGATCAGATCGACGAAAGTTGATGCTGAATCGCCGGAAGGTATGGACACATCGACACGTCCAACTTAGTGTCGTGACCAACACGACAATGTTTCGTCGAGGTGAACCGGCGGCGCGGTAACCCATCGACCCCCACCATCACCGCTACGGCATCCGGCGCGACGGCGCGCGCCCGCCTGGCAGTCACTCGTCAGGAAGGGGCAGCACACATGTCCATGAAGGACGCTCCAAGACAACGATCCCGGCGATGGTTCTCCGCCGGATCGGCAGCGCTGCTGGTGGTCGCGGCCGGCACGGTAGCCCTCGGCGCCGGCCCGACCCCCGCGCAGGCGCACACGATCAACGCGACCGACTTCCAGCAGGTCGAGCTCGCCCGTGGCGTGAGCGACATGGGTGAGCCGATGTCGCTGGCGGTGCTGCCGGACCGCTCCGTCCTGCACACCGCCCGCAACGGCACCCTGCGCCGCACCGATGCGAGCGGCACCACCTCCGTGATCGGCACCCTGTCGGTCTACCAGCACGACGAGGAGGGGTTGCAGGGCGTCGGCGTCGACCCGAACTTCGCGAGCAACCGCCAGATCTTCCTGTACTACGCCCCGCCGCTGTCGACGCCGGCCGGCGACGCGCCGGCCACCGGCACCGACTTCTCGGCCTGGAACGGTGTCAACCGGCTCTCCCGGTTCACCCTCAACTCCGACTTCACGATCAACCAGGCGAGCAAGGTCGACGTGCTCGACGTCCCGGCCAGCCGAGGTGTGTGCTGCCACGTCGGCGGGGACATCGACTTCGACGCGGCCGGCAACCTCTTCCTGTCGACCGGTGACGACACCAACCCGTTCGAGTCGGCTGGCTACTCGCCGCTGGACGAGCGGACCAACCGCAACCCGGCGTACGACGCGCAGCGCAGCGCCGGCAACACCAACGACCTGCGGGGCAAGATCCTGCGGATCAAGGTGAACGCCAACGGCACCTACTCCATCCCGTCGGGCAACCTGTTCGCGCCCGGCACGGCCAGGACGCGGCCGGAGATCTACGCGATGGGGTTCCGCAACCCGTTCCGGATCAGCGTGGACAAGGCCACCGGTGTCGTCTACGTCGGTGACTACGGGCCGGACGCCGGCACCACCAGTTCCACCCGCGGGCCGTCCGGCCAGGTGGAGTTCAACCGGGTCGCCGCGCCGGGCAACTACGGCTGGCCGTACTGCACCGGCACCAACACCTCCACCGAGACGTACAACGAGTGGGACTTCGCCGCCAACACCAGCGGCGCGAAGTACAACTGCACCGGCGGGCCGACCAACAACTCGTTCCGTAACACCGGCCTGACCACCCTGCCGCCGGCCCAGCCGGCCTGGATCCGGTACGCCGGCGACGCCGGCACCCCGACCGAGTTCGGCGGCGGCTCCGAGTCGCCGATGGGCGGCCCGGTCTACCGGTACAACGCCTCGTCGACCTCCACCACCAAGTTCCCGCAGTCCTTCGACGGCCAGTTCTTCGCCACCGAGTTCGGCCGTGGCTGGATCAAGCCGATCCACGTCAACTCCGACGGCTCCCGGGGCACCATCGACACCTTCCCCTGGGTCGGCAAGCAGGTGATGGACTCGGCGTTCGGCCCGGACGGCGCGTACTACGTGCTCGACTACGGCACCGGCTACTTCAACGGTGACGCCAACTCGGCGCTCTACCGCTTCGACTACGTCGGTGGCGGCAACCGGGCACCCACAGCCGTGGCCAGCGCCAACCGCACCTCGGGTGCGGCACCGCTCGCGGTGACCTTCTCCTCGGCCGGCTCGTCCGATCCCGAGGGCGGAGCGCTGACGTACTCGTGGGCGTTCGGTGACGGGACCACCTCGACCGCGGCCAACCCGACGAAGACCTACACCGCCAACGGCAGCTACACCGCCACCCTGACGGTCCGGGACCCGCAGGGCGCCACCGGCAGCAGCAGCGTCCGGATCAGCGTTGGCAACACCGCGCCCACGGTGACCATCAACAACCCCGGCAACGGGCAGCTGTTCAGCTTCGGTGACACGGTGCCGTTCAGCATCACGGTCACCGACCCGGAGGACGGCACGATCGACTGCACGAAGGTCAAGATGACCTACGTGCTCGGGCACGACCAGCACGGGCACCAGATCACGTCGCAGACCGGCTGCTCCGGCTCGATCACCATCCCGGTCGACGGTGAGCACGACGACGCGGCGAACATCTTCGCGATCTTCGACGCCGAGTACACCGACGCGGGCGGGCTGACCACGCACACCCAGCACACCCTGCCGCCGCGGCACCGCCAGGCCGAGTTCTACGGCACCTCGTCCGGGATCAACGTGTTCAGCAAGACCACGGCCGAGGGTGGAAAGACCGTCGGCGACATCAACAACGGTGACTGGATCGCGTTCCAGCCGTACCGGCTCGGCAACGTGACCTCGTTCAACGCCCGGGTCTCCTCGGCGGGTGCCGGTGGCACCCTCCAGGTCCGGGCCGGCTCCGCCACCGGCACGGTGCTCGGCTCGGCCACGGTCCCCGTGACCGGCGGCTGGGAAACCTTCGCCACGGTGACCGGGACGATCACCAGCCCGCCGACCGGCACGACCACGCTCTACCTGACCTTCGCCGGGTCGGGCACCGGGGCGCTCTACGACCTGGACGCCTTCACCTTCGTCACCGGTACGCCCCCGACCGGCGGAAGCGGCCCGATCAAGGGTCTCGGCGGCAAGTGTCTGGACGTGCGCAGCGCCGCCACGGCCGACGGCACCCAGATCCAGATCTACACCTGCAACGGCAGCGCCGCGCAGACCTGGGCGGTCACGCCGAACTCCACGATCAGGTCGTTGGGCAAGTGCCTGGACATCTCGGGTGGTGGCACCGCCGACGGCACCAAGATCCAGCTCTGGACCTGCAACGGGACCGCTGCGCAGAACTGGGCGGCCCAGGCCGACGGCACGCTGCGTAACCCGTCGTCCGGCAAGTGCCTCGACGTCTCCGGCAACAACTCCGCCGACAGCACTGCGGTCCACCTGTGGACCTGCGTCAGCGGTGCCGCCAACCAAAAGTGGATCCTGCCCTGAGCTGAGCGGAGGGGCCTCTTGTCAACGCCTAGTGTGGTGCGAGGGGCCCCTCCTAACCGCAATTAGGAGAGCGATATGCGCAGACTCCTGCGACCCGTCCTCGGTGCGGCAATGGCCGCACTCGCCGTCATCGCCTGCACCACCCCGGCCAGCCCCGCCAGCGCCGCCGACGCCCCGTACGACGTGCTGGTGTTCTCCAAGACCGCCGGGTTCCGCCACGACGCCATCCCGGTCGGCATCCAGACCATCCGCGACCTGGGTGGGGCGAACAACTTCACCGTCACCGCCACCGAGGACGCCGCCGCGTTCACCACCAGCAACCTCGCCCAGTACGAGGCCGTGGTCTTCCTCAACACCACCGGCGACGTGCTCAACGCCAGCCAGCAGACCGCCTTCGAGTCGTACATCGCCTCCGGCCGCGGGTACGTGGGTGTGCACGCTGCCGCCGACACCGAATACGACTGGCCGTTCTACGGCAACCTCGTGGGCGCGTGGTTCGCCTCGCACCCGGCGATCCAGCAGGCCAACATGAAGGTGGAGGACCGGGGCCACGCGGCGACCGCGCACCTGCCGCAGACCTGGACCCGCACCGACGAGTGGTACAACTACCGGACCAACGCCCGGTCGACCGCCCACGTGCTGGCCACGCTGGACGAGTCGTCGTACTCCGGCGGCGGCATGGGCTCCGACCACCCGCTGAGCTGGTGCAAGAGCTACAACGGTGGCCGGTCGTTCTACACCGGTGCCGGGCACACCCAGGCGTCGTACGCGGAGTCGGGGTTCCGGGCGCACCTGCTCGGCGGCATCCGGTACGCCTCCGGCCGGAGCAAGGCCGACTGCCGGCCCGAGACCGGCTACACCCCGATCTTCAACGGCTCGACGGCCGGCTGGTCGCAGGCCGGTCCGGGCAACTTCACCAACTCCGACGCCACCCTGACCTCGGTCGGTGGCATGGGGTTGTACTGGTACAACACGAAGCAGTTCACCAACTACTCGCTCAAGCTGGACTGGAAGCTGGCCGGGGACGACAACTCCGGCATCTTCATCGGCTTCCCGCCGTCCAGTGACCCGTGGTCCGCGGTGGACAACGGCTACGAGATCCAGATCGACGCCACCGACGCCGCCGACCGCACGACCGGGTCGGTCTACACCTTCAAGTCGGCTGACACGGCGGCCCGCGACGCGGCACTCAACGCGCCGGGGGAGTGGAACACCTACGAGCTGCTGGTCGAGGGCGAGCGGTTGCAGATCTTCCTCAACGGAGTGAAGATCAACGACTTCACCAACACCAACCCGGTCCGCTCGTTGGCCGGTCACATCGGCATCCAGAACCACGGCACCGGTGACGACGCCTCGTTCCGCAACATCCGGGTCAAGGAGCTGGGCACGACGCCACCGCCCACCGGCACGATCCAGGCCGAGGCGTTCAGCTCGGCCAACGGTGTCTCCGCGTTCACCAAGGCGGGCGCCAACGGTGGGCAGACCGTCGGCTACATCGACCCGGGTGACTGGGCCGCGTACAACGGCGTCAACCTGGCCGGGGTCACCTCGTTCACGGCCCGGGTCGTCTCCGGCGGCGCGGGTGGCGCCATCCAGGTGCGCACCGGTTCGGCCACCGGCCCGGTGCTCGGCACTGTCGCGGTGCCGAACACCGGCAGTTGGACGACCTTCGCCAACGTCTCCACGGCGCTGTCCAACGTCCCGTCCAGCACCCAGAACCTCTACCTCACCTTCACCGGTAACGGCACGGGGCTCTTCGATCTGGACGACTTCACCCTGGTCAAGGGCAGTGGCGGCGGCACCGGGGTCGGCCCGATCAAGGGTCTGGCCGGCAAGTGCCTGGACGTGCGCAGCGGCGGCACCGCCGATGGCACCCAGATCCAGCTCTACACCTGCAACAGCAGCGCGGCACAGACCTGGACCGTGACGCCGAACTCGACGATCAAGGCCCTCGGCAAGTGCCTGGACGTCTCCGGCGGCGGCACCGCCGACGGCACCAAGATCCAGCTCTGGACCTGCAACGGCAGCGGCGCGCAGAACTGGGCGGCGGCGTCCGACGGCACCCTGCGCAACCCGTCGTCGGGCAAGTGCCTGGACGTCTCCGGCAACAACTCGGCGGACAGCACCGTCGTACACCTCTGGACCTGCCTCAACGCGGCCAACCAGAAGTGGACCCTGCCCTGACCGACTGAGCCTGGAGGGGCCGCCGCTCACGGCGTCGGCCCCTTCAGGCACCCGGCCCGAGTGCCGACGAAGCCCGGCCGGCGTGCCCCGGCGGCCGTCGCGACGGCGCTGGTCGGGAAGCGGTGTCCCTCACGAGCGTGATGCCTCTCAGTCATCTTGATGACTCAGAGGCATCACGCTCGCACTGATTCGTCCGCCGCCCCGCGGACGCCCGCGGACCGGCTCACAGCCGACTGCCGTACCTTGACCTGCATGGGGCGGTTCGCGCAGTGGCGCGGGATGGTGCTGGCGCAGGGGCACCGGCTGGGTGACGCGCTGCGCCGGCCCGACGAGCCGGACGACCCGACCGGGCCGACTCCGAGCCTGAATCGGCTCGACGCGCTGGTGGAGGGCTTCGCCGCAGGTCAGCCGGTGCGGTGGAGCCTGGCCGGGCAACCCCGGCCGCTGCCCGGGCCGGTCGACGTCGTGGCGTACCGGATCATCGAGGAGTCGCTCACCAACGCGTGCCGGCACGCCCCGGGCGCGCCGGTCGCGGTCCGCCTGCGCTACGACGCCACGGGCATCACCATCGAGGTACGCGACGAGGGCACCGGTGCCGCGCCGTCAGGCCGGCGCGGCCAGGGCGCCGGGCGGGGTCTGCTCGGCGTACGCAGGCGCGCGGAGCGGCTCGGCGGCACGTTCTCCGCAGGCCCACGCGCCGGTGGCGGTTTCGCCGTGCGGGCCGCGCTGCCCGCACCCGAGGAAATGATCGGATGATCGGCCGACCGCAGGGCTTCCCCGATGGGGTGCTGCGGAAATAAGGTGGGGGCGGCGACCGTGCTGGTGGCCGGTGACCCGGTGGGAGGCGCAACCCGCTGGGCCCAGGTGTGTTCCGCACCCACCGGTGACCGCCCGGTGCCGCGTACGTCCGGTCACCCTCGCCCCGGTCCGCACCTGGAATCCCCCATGACAACAGGGGAGAAGAACAATGGCGCGACCCATCACGCTCTTCACCGGCCAGTGGGCCGACCTTCCGTTCGAGGAGGTCTGCCGGCTCGCCTCCGAGTGGGGCTACGACGGTCTGGAGATCGCCTGCTGGGGCGACCACTTCGAGGTCGACAAGGCGCTCGCCGACGACTCCTACGTTGAGCGCAAGCGGGAGACTCTCGCGAAGCACAACCTTGAGGTCTTCACGATCTCCAACCACCTGGTCGGTCAGGCGGTCTGTGACCACCCGATCGACGAGCGGCACCAGGACATCCTGCCCGGTCGGATCTGGGGTGACGGAGAGCCCGAGGGGGTCCGCCAGCGGGCCGCCGAGGAGATCAAGGACACCGCGCGGGCGGCGGCGAAGCTCGGGGTGAAGACCGTCGTCGGCTTCACCGGCTCGTCGATCTGGCACACCCTGGCGATGTTCCCGCCGGTGCCGCCGTCGATGATCGAGCGCGGCTACCAGGACTTCGCCGACCGGTGGAACCCGATCCTCGACGTGTTCGACGAGGTGGGGGTGCGGTTCGCCCATGAGGTGCACCCCAGCGAGATCGCGTACGACTACTGGACGACGAAGCGGACGCTGGAGGCCATCGGCAACCGGCCCGCGTTCGGGCTGAACTGGGACCCGTCGCACTTCGTGTGGCAGGAGCTGGACCCGGTGAACTTCATCTTCGACTTCGCCGACCGGATCTACCACGTGGACTGCAAGGACGCCAAGGTCCGCACCGGGGACGGCCGGCGTGGCCGGCTCGCCTCGCACCTGCCCTGGGCCGACCTGCGCCGCGGGTGGGACTTCGTCTCCACCGGGCACGGCGACGTGCCGTGGGAAGACTGCTTCCGCGCGCTGAACGCGATCGGCTACACCGGCCCGATCTCGATCGAGTGGGAGGACGCCGGCATGGACCGGCTCGTCGGTGCCCCGGAGGCGTTGCAGTTCGTCCGCCGGCTGGCCTTCGACGCCCCGAGCGCTGCCTTCGACGCGGCGTTCAGCAGCAAGGACTGACCGCACCTCGGACAGACCACGGGCCGGTCGCCCTGCGGCGACCGGCCCGTCGACGTGCGGTTGGTCAGAGCGTGCTGGCGTTCGTGCCCGAGCCGGACGGCTTGGTGCGGGGGTTGTTGGTGGACGACGGCGACCCGGAGGTCGTGCCGACCGTGCTGGTGCCCGCCTTGGCGCCCACGGTTGCGGGCGTGCCGGCGAACGCGTCGTCGGCGGCGGTCAGCTCCTGCTTGCCGGTGCTGCCGTTACCGTTGCCGCTGCCCAGCTTCTCGCCCAGTTTGGTCTGGCCGAGCTTGTCCTTGCCCTCGCTGTAGAACTTGTTGGCCTGGGCCTGCGCGACCCCGGCCGCCTCCTGGACGGTCGGGTGGTCGAGCACCTTGCGGCCCCGAACAACGAGCTCCTCGTACTTTTCCCGGCCGGCACGGGCGCCCAGGACGAATCCCGCAGCCAGCCCGCCAAGAAACATGATCTTTCCGCGCATGGCGGCTCCTTCCGTACCTGACGCGCCTGTCGCTCCGTCGAGTTGCCCCGTCGGAAGGCGACCAATTCGCGCCTGCGTCCTCTGTCCGCAGCTAACTACCCATCCTGCTCTCCGCTCAAGCATGCTTGTGCCCGGATGGCGATTTACCCCGATTGTCGATGCCTCCCGGAGCCTGACCTGCGCGTCTTGATCATCGGGTGGTGGGGCGGAACCCACTGGACCACCACCGGGGAATGTCCTGTACTCTTGTCCCGTCGCACGGCGTCGGCGAGATCCGATTCCGAGCGGTGCACGATCCCCTGTAGCTCAATTGGCAGAGCAGCCGGCTGTTAACCGGCAGGTTATTGGTTCGAGTCCAATCGGGGGAGCTTCTCCACCCAACGCCCGTCGGCAGCACGCCGACGGGCGTTTTCGTGTGCTCGGCCCCGGTTTCACCCTCCCTCGGCCTGCCTGAGCGGCAGGATGGTCGATGTCGACGCTCAGGCTCCCGCTGCGTCGATTCATGCGTCGATCCTTGGGGTGAGTGCGGATGTCCGGACGAGGCGGCAGGGCCACGCTGATCGCGGTGGCGGTCGTGCTGGCCTGGCTGGTGATCGGCGGCGTGGCCGGCCCGTACGCCGGGCGCCTCAGCGAGGTCTCCACCAACGACAACGCCGCATTCCTGCCCACCGACGCCGAGGCGACCCGCGCCCAGGATCTCGCCGGTGAGTTCGTCGACCGGCAGACCATCCCGGCTCTGGTCGTCTACGAGCGGCCCTCCGGGATCACCGACGCCGACCGGCAGCGGGTGAGCGCCGACGCGGCCCGGTTCGCCCAGGTGCCCGGCGTGGTCGCCCCGCTGCCCCCGCCCATCCCCAGCGAGGACGGCCAGGCACTCCAGATCGTCGTGCCGGTGGACGACGCCGAGGGCGAGGAAATCGGCACTGTCGTCGAACAGCTGCGCGACATCACCGGCGGGGACCGTGACGGCCTCACCGTGGACGTCTCCGGACCGGCCGGCCTGCTCGCCGACCTGATTGAGGTGTTCTCCGCCATCGACGGGCCACTGCTGCTGGTCACCCTGGTCGTGGTGCTGATCATCCTGCTGGTCGTCTACCGCAGCCCGGTGCTCTGGATCTTTCCGCTGCTGGCCGCCGGGATGTCGTACGCCCTCGCCTCGGTGTTCGTCTACCTGCTCGCCGACGCCGACGTGGTGAAGCTCAACGGGCAGGCCCAGGGCATCCTCACCGTGCTGGTCTTCGGCGCGGGCACCGACTACGCGCTGCTGCTGATCGCCCGCTACCGGGAGGAGCTGCACCGCCACGACCGCCCCTGGGCCGCCATGCGCACCGCGTGGAAGGGCGCCGCACCGGCCATCATCGCGTCCGGCGGCACTGTCATCGTCAGCCTGCTCTGCCTGCTGCTGTCCAGCCTCAACTCCAACCGGGCGCTCGGCCCGGTCGCCGCCATCGGCATCGGCGCCACCCTGCTGGTGATGCTCACCTTCCTGCCCGCGCTGCTGGTGCTCGGCGGCCGCTGGGCGTTCTGGCCCCGACGGCCCCGCGAGGATCAGGCCGACCCACGCGCCGAGCACGGCATCTGGAGCCGCATCGCCGGCTTCGTGGCCCGGCACGCCCGACCGATCTGGCTGAGCACCGCGGTCGTACTGGCCGTCCTCACGCTCGGGCTCACCCAGCTCGGCGCCACCACCCTCGGCCAGTCCGACCTGTTCACCCAGCGCACCGACTCGGTCGCCGGCGAGGAGGTGATCGCGCGGCACTACCCGGCCGGCACGGGCAGCCCGGCCACCATCTTCACCACCGAACAGACCGCCCGGCAGGTCACCCAGGTGGCGCAGGGCGTGCCCGGCGTGGCCGACGTCCGCCCGCTATCCACCGGCCCGCAGACCGGCCCACCCGATCCGAGCGCCACCCCGAAGGTCGTCGACGGGCGGGTCCAGCTGGAGGCGACCCTGGCCGATCCACCCGACAGTGACGGCGCCGAGCGGACCCTCCGCGAGCTGCGGGTGGCCGTACACCAGGTGCCCGGCGCGGACGCCGTGGTCGGCGGCTTCACCGCGATCAACGTGGACACCTCGGACGCCGCGAAGCGCGACCAGAACGTCATCATCCCGGTGGTGCTGGTGGTCATCGCGGTCATCCTGGCCCTGCTGCTCCGCGCGCTGCTCGCCCCGGTGCTGCTGATCGCCACCGTGCTGCTCAGCTTCGGGGCGACACTCGGCCTCTGCGCGATCCTGTTCCGCCACGTCTTCGACTTTCCCGGCGTGGACTCGTCGTTCCCGCTGTTCGCGTTCGTGTTCCTGGTCGCGCTCGGCATCGACTACAACATCTTCCTGATGAGCCGGGTCCGGGAGGAGTCGGTCAAGCGCGGCACCCGCGCCGGTGTGCTCGCCGGCCTGGCCGTCACCGGTGGGGTGATCACCTCCGCCGGCATCGTGCTCGCCGCGACCTTCTCCGCCCTCGCCGTGTTGCCCCTCGTGGTGCTCGTCGAGTTGGGTACGGCGGTCGCGATCGGGGTACTGATCGACACGATCATCGTCCGGTCGCTGCTGGTGCCCGCACTCGCGTACGACATCGGGCCGAAGATCTGGTGGCCGGGCCGGCTGTCCCGGGCGAACGGTGAGCGGGAGGCGCGCGATGCTGGCTGAGACCGACGTGGTCATCGTCGGCGGCGGCCTGGCCGGCCTCGCCGCCGCCCGTCGGCTGCACCGCGCCGGCGTGCCCTGGCGGCTGCTGGAGGCCAGCGGGCGACTCGGCGGCCGGGTCGCCACCGACGTGGTCGACGGACACCTCGTCGACCGGGGCTTCCAGGTGCTCAACACCGCCTACCCCCGGCTCGGCACGCTGCTCGACACCGACCGGCTCGACCTCGGATACTTCACCTCCGGCGTGCTGGTGCGCAAGGGCGACGACCTGCTGCGGCTGGTCAACCCGTTGCGGGAGCCGACCGGCGCCCCCGGCACCGCGCTCGCCGGCATCGGCTCCCTGCGCGACCGGCTGCGCTTCGCCGCGCTCGCCACCGGCTGCGCCACACTGCCCACGTCCCGGCTGCTCGCCGCACCGGAGACCAGCGCCGAGACCGCGCTCCGCCGGGCGGGCCTCTCCGACGCGATCATCGAGGAGCTGCTGCGGCCGTTCCTGTCCGGTGTGTTCATCGACCGGGAACTGGCCACGTCCAGCCACGTCCTCGCGATGGTGCTGCGGTCGTTCGCCCGCGGCCGCATCGGCCTGCCCGCCGAGGGAATGGCCGCGCTGCCCCGGGCCATCGCCGACCCGCTCCCCGCCGACCTGCTCGACCTGGACATGCCGGTCGCCGAGGTCGCCCCCGGTCAGGTCCGCACCCAGGCCGGCGACATCCGCTGCCGGGCCGTCGTGGTCGCCGTCGACCCACCCGCCGCGTCCGCGCTGCTGCCGACCCTGGCCACGGTACGGATGCACAGCTACACCACCTACTACCACAGCGCGCCCGAGCCGCCGCTGACCGAACCGATCCTGCTCGTCGACGGCGACCGGCGCGAGATCGTGGCGAACACAGTGGTGCTCAGCAACGCCGCCCCGACCTACGCGCCCACCGGACGGCACCTCGTCGCCACGTCGGTGGTCGGCCCGAGCGCCCCACCCGAGTCGACCATACGGGCCGAGTTGACCCGGCTGTACGGCCGTTCCACCGCCGACTGGACACACCTCACCACAGTGGCCGTCCCGAACGCGCTGCCCGCCGCGCCACCACCGCAGGGGCGGCTACGCAAGCCCGTGTCGTTGGGCGAGGGGCTGTTCGTGGCCGGTGACCACCGCGACAGCCCGTCCATCCAGGGCGCTCTCGCCAGCGGCTGGCGCGCCGCCGGAGAGGTGCTGGAGGAGCTGCGCGCCGGCTGACGGGCGTACCCGAGCACGCTGTTATATTCCTGTAGCCCATCGTGCTGGTGCAGGCGTGGGCGCCGGCCGGCTCGGTGCTGGCTGCTGATCGCCGAGCGGGATAAGATCCGGCGCGGTGTTCGGGGCGGTAGCTCAGCCGGTTAGAGCAGGGGACTCATAATCCCTCGGT